>NZ_JBFUGT010000028.1:0-105789 GCF_056402775.1 Rhodococcus sp. P3_B8 | reverse complement strand
GCGTCGCCCAGGCGCAGCGCGCCGCGACCGTCACCGAGGTCACGGCCGGGCGCGCGGCGCACGACCGCCCCCTCATCCTGCTCCTCGCTCCGCTGCTCGTTTCCCTCCTGCTCATCGCGACCGGCGCGATCCTGGACATCGCCGAGATCAGCAATCCGGTCGTCGCGTTCGTGTCCGAACCGCTCATCGCGTTGTTGATCGGACTGATCGGCACCAGCTTCGTCGGACGCCTCACCGTCGGCCAGCACCGCGTCCAGAAGGCGATCGCCAGCGGTTTCAGCGAGAGCGGCCAGATCCTCATCCTCACCGGCGTCGGCGGGTCCCTCGCCGCGACGATCGCAGCGGCCGGTCTCGGTGACATCCTCGGCAAGTACTTCACTGCCAATCACGCCGCTCCGCTGCTGATGGTGTGGGTGATCGCCGCCGTCCTGCACGTCGCCGTCGGCTCGGTGACCATCTCCGCGATCACCGCCGCGGGCGTCCTCGCCCCCATCGCACCGACCCTCGGCCTCGACCCCGTCCTCATCGCCCTCGCGGCCGGCGCCGGCTCCCTGTTCGCGGTCCACGTCACCAGCAACACGTTCTGGCTGCTGCAGTCCTTGATGGGTCAGACCACACGAGGCACGCTGAAGACGTGTTCGGTGGGAGTATCGGTGGCATCGGTCGTCGCAATACTGCTCGTCCTGCCCATGAGCCTCGTTCTCTGAGCGTCACTATCAGTTAAGGATCACCATGTTCTCCGACAACACCATTCGGCCCCTCGACGGGGTTCGGGTACTCGAGCTCGGTAACTACATCGCCGCACCGACCGCGGGCCGGATGCTCGCCGACTTCGGGGCCGAGGTCATCAAGGTGGAGCGCCCGAAGACCGGCGACGAACTGCGCAACTGGCGGCTGTACTCCGGCGACACCTCAATGCTGTACCGCACGATCAACCGCAACAAGAAGTCGATCGTGCTGGACCTGCGCACCGAGGAAGGCAGGCAGCTCGTCCTGGATCTCGCCGCCAAGTGCGACATCCTGCTGGAGAACTTCCGGCCCGGCACCCTGGAGAAGTGGGGCATCGGACCGGACGCGTTGAACGCGGCCAATCCGGACCTGGTGATCACCCGCATCTCGGCGTTCGGGCAGACCGGGCCGATGTCGCAGAGGCCGGGGTTCGCCGCGGTCGCGGAGGCCGCGGGCGGATTCCGTGAACTCGTCGGCGACCCGGACCGGCCACCGGTGCGGGTGGGGGTGTCGATCGGCGACTCGATCGCCGGCCTCTACGCAGCGTTCGGTGCGGTGATGGCCCTGTTCCAGCGCGAAGCCGCGAAGGTCGCCGGAACCCCGGGTCCGTCCCTGCCGCATCGGATCATCGACGTCGCCCTCAACGAATCGATCCTGTCGATGATGGAGTCGCTGATCCCCGACTACCTCGCGTACGGCATCAAACGCGAACGCGTCGGCGGTCGAATGGAGGGCATCGCCCCGTCGAACGCGTACATCTGCAGCGACGGTGACAGCATCATCATCGCCGGCAACGGTGACGCCATCTTCCAGCGCTACATGGACACCATCGGCCGTCCCGACCTCGGCGCCGACCCGGACCTGTCCACCAACGCCGGACGGTGGGCGCGCCGCGACGAACTCGACACCGCGATCGGCCAGTGGACGATCCAGTACTCGCGCGACGAGGCGCTGAAGATCCTCGATGCGGCCGGGGTGCCGTCGGGTCCGATCAACACCGCCGCCGACATCTGCAGCGACGAGCAGTACGCGGCCCGCAACATGATTCAGCAGTTCACCGTCGACACCGGTGAGGCCGAGCCGAAGCAGGTCGGGTTCCCCGGCATCGTCCCGGTGATCGGCGGCAAGTCGCTGCCCATCCGCAACGTCGGACCGGACCTCGGCGAGCACACCCGGGAGGTCCTGGAAACGGTGCTCGGCAAGACCCCGGAACAGATCGACTCCATCGTCAACGACACGGTAGGTGGCCTCTCATGACGCAGTCCTTCGAATCACGCACCCTGCTCCGCGACGTCACCCTGCGTGACGGGTTGCAGTTGACGGGCAAGATGCTGCCCACCGCCCGGAAGCTCGAGATCGCCCGCCGGCTCCTCGAACTCGGCGTGCCCGCGCTCGAGATCGGGTCGATGGCCCGCCCCGACCTGGTCCCGCCGATGGCGAACACCGTCGAGGTGATCTCGGAGCTGACCCCGGAGGAACTCGATCACTGCTGGGTGTGGGTGGCGACGCCCCGGCACATGGAGAAGGCCGCCGCGGCCGGCGCACGACATTTCCAGTACTGCTTCTCCGCCTCCGATTCCCACAACCAGGCGAACATCGGTCGCTCCACCGAGGACAGCCTCGCCGCGATGCCCGCCGCGATCGAACTCGCCCAGCAGGTCGGCGGCAGCATCCAGCTGTGCATCGCGACGTCGTTCACCTGCCCGTTCGAGGGCCGGGTGCCCGAGCAGCGGGTCATCGACATCGCCAACGACCCGCGCGCCCACGGCGCCGTCGACGTCGTCGTCTGCGACACCCTCGGCCAGGCCGTCCCCGCCGAGGTGTACTCGCTCGTCTCCCGGGTACGGCTCGAAACCCCGCAGCGCGGCATCGTCTTCCACGGCCACGACACCTGGGGTCTCGGGGTCGCGAACAGTCTCGCCGCGGTCGCGGCCGGCGCGATGACCGTCGACGGCGCCCTCGGCGGACTCGGTGGCTGCCCGTTCGCACCCGGCGCCAGCGGCAACACCGCCAGCGAGGACCTGCTGTTCGCCACCCGCCCGGACTGGCTGAACCCCACCACGTTCGGCTCCCTCGTGGAACTGTCCGAGAAGACCCTCGCCGAACTCGGCGAAGCCAATCGGTCCAAGGCCGCGCAGGGCGCACGCTCCAATGCCACCGCGTTCGAGTGGGTCATCGGAGGCGGCCGATGAGCGCCGCGCGGTTCTACGTCACCACCCCGATCCCCGAACCCGCCCTCACGCTGCTGCGCGCCGCGGGCAGCGTCGACGTTCCCGACGAGCTTCCGGACGCCGCCCGGCTGCGGGAGGTCTGCGTGTCCGGCGACTACGACGTGGTGGTGTCCCAGCTTCGCGACACGTTCGACGCCGACCTCCTGGCCGCCGCGAAGATCCGCGGTATCTCCAACTACGCGGTCGGGTTCAACAACGTCGACATCGGGGCGGCGACCGCGAACTCGATACTCGTCGGCAACACACCCGGTGTGCTCACCGACGCCACCGCCGACGTCGCGATGCTGCTGATCATGGCCACCGCCCGCCGCGCCGTGGAGGCCGACACGTTCGTCCGCGCCGGACAGTTCACCGGATGGGAACCGAATCTGCTCCTCGGCCAGGATGTTTCGGGGCGCACGCTCGGTCTCGCCGGATTCGGCCGGATCGCGCGGGCGACCGCGAAACGGGCACTGGCCTTCGGGATGCAGGTGCTGTTCTGCCCGCGGCCGCCCGGCGACCGGCCGGTCTCGGACGAGGAACTCGGCGAATTCGCCGGACTCGTCACCCACACCGACTGGGACACCCTCGTCACCACCAGCGACTACCTGTCGCTGCACGTGCCCCTCAACGCGCAGACCCGCCACCTGGTCGATGCGGGCGTGCTGACGGCGATGAAGCCCTCCGCGATCCTGATCAACACCGCCCGCGGTCCCGTCGTCGACGAAACCGCCCTCGTCGCCGCCCTGAAGTCCGGGGAGATCACCGGGGCCGGGCTGGACGTCTACGAGGACGAACCCGCGCTCGCCCCGGGACTCGCGGAACTGTCGAACACGGTCCTGCTCCCCCACCTCGGCAGTGCCACGGTGTCGGTGCGCGCCGAGATGGCGAGGCTGTGCGCCGAGAACGCTGTGGCCATGGCGCAGAACCGGATTCCCCCGCATCCGGTCAACCCGGAAGCGTGGAACTCATGACGGTTCTGATCGCCCCCGACAGTTTCAAGGGCACCTACACCGCCCGCGAGGTCGCCGACGCGGTCGCGACGGGGGTCGAGTCGTCCGGCGGTACCGCGATCAGGTTGCCGGTCGCCGACGGCGGCGAGGGCACCCTCGACGTTCTCACCGTCCCCCTCGGATTGCGCCCGGTCACCACCCGGTCCCGCAACCCGTGGGGCAGCCCGTGCCGGCCRACGTACGGACTGTCCGACGACGGGACCGCGGTCATCGAGATCGCCGCCGCCTCCGGGATCACCACGCCGCACGACGGCCCCCGTGACCCGGTCACCGCCACCACGTACGGCACCGGGATGCTCGTCGCCGACGCCGCCCGGCGCGGTGCCCGGCACATCGTCGTCGCGGCCGGCGGGTCCGCCACCACGGACGGCGGCACCGGGGCCGTCGCCGCCATCGAGGCGGGCGGCGGACTCCGGGGCGCCGCCGTCACCGTCCTGACCGACGTCACCACCCGGTACGTCGACGCGGCCAGGGTGTTCGGACCGCAGAAGGGCGCCGACGCGGGCGCCGTGCAACTCCTCACGCGGCAGCTCGAGGCGAAGGCGCGGGCTCTGCCCCGCGACCCGTCGAGTGTCGACGCGACCGGTGCGGCAGGCGGGTTCTCCGGCGGGATGTGGGCGCGGTACGGCGCCGAACTGCGCTCGGGCGCCGATTACATCCTCGACGTGATCGGCTTCGACACCCTGGCCGCGGACCCGTCGGCGATCGTCGTCGGCGAGGGCAGGCTCGACGGACAGACGAAGGCGGGCAAGATCATCTCCGCGATCCTCGCCCGCGCGGGCACCGCCCCGGTGTACGCCGTCGTCGGCTCCGTCGGCGACGATCTCGGCGACTACCGGTCCCGGTTCGCCGGCGTCCTCGTCGCCACGGACGCCGTGGCCATGCACGACGCCGGCCGCACGATCGCGGCGCAACTCATGACGGGTAGCGGCCACCCAGCGTCCGGGTGACCTGCTCGGCGCTGCCGACGAGCAGATCCACCCACTGCTCGCACTGTTCGCGTGGCATGCGCAGTGTCGGCCCGCTGATCGCCAGAGCACCGATCACGTCGGCGGACGAATCGAACACGGGCGCAGCCAGTCCCGAGGCGCTGTCCTCCCGCTCGCCCGCGGTGATGGCGTATCCGTCGGCCTTGGCCTGGTGGATCAGTTCACGCAGCACCGCGGTGTCGGTGACGGTGCCCTCGGTCATCGGCTCGATGGGGCCGGCGAGGACCTGTTCGGTGAGGTCCTGGTTCCAGGCGAGCAACACCCGGCCCGCCGATCCCGCGGGCAGGGGGACGATCTTTCCGACGTACATGTTGCGACGCAGCGCGTGCTCGGTCTCCGCGATGGCCACGCACACGCGGTAGCCCTGCTCGACCCGGAAGAAGCTGGCGGTCTCGCCGGTGGCGTCGCGGATCTCCTTCAACACCGGCGTGACGACAGCCAGGATGTCGAGTCCCTTGGTGGCCGTCGCGGCCCAGAACGCCATCTTCACGCCGATCCGGATCTGGTCGCCGGACCGGTCGAGGAATTCCTGCGCCACGAGGTTGCTGACCAGCCGTTGGACCGTCGACGTCGGCAGTCCCGTCGCCTGGTGGATCTCGCCCAGCGTCATCGACGGACGCGTCAGGCTGAAGGCATCGAGGATCTCCGTGATCTTGCTCAGCACCAGCAACGGTTGGTGCTTGGAGGTCAATTCGCCGTCTTCCGCTCGCATGCCCTCGAGGATAGTCGCCCCCACCAGCACGTGAGTGCCAACGAACGGCGGAACACACTTCGGCACTCACCTGGGGCGAATCGACTGTCGCCACACGGGCGCGAATGTGGTACCTATTGAAGATGCTCGAATTCGACTCGACGAAAGGCGCATGAGCGCCACCGAGATATCTCTCCGACACGACGGTTCGGGGAATTCACCCGCGCGTTCGACGCGCTTCGATCGCTCCCTTCACGGTGCCGCGACCCGTCCGCCCCCGGGCGGACACTTCTCCATTCACCATTTTCGCTGTGCTACAACGACTTCGAGAAAGGAGGTAACCGTGAAGTTGGCTGAGGCACTGGCCGAACGGGGCGATCTGACGCGTCGGGTGGAGCACCTGAAGTCGCGCATCCTCACGAACGCACGACACCAGGAGGGCGAGTCGCCGGCGGAGGACGCCGCGGCGCTCCTCGTCGAACTCGAGGAGGTCCTGGACCGCCTGGAGGTCCTCATCCGAAGAATCAATCGGACGAATACCGCTGCACCACTGGGCGACGCGAGCATCACGGACGCACTGGCCCGCCGGGACATGCTGCGCATCCGGCACCGGGTGGTGTCCGCCGCCGCGGATGCCGCCTCCGGTCGTGAGCAGGACCGATACGGCAGGCAACTCCGCTCCGAACTCGTCTTCGTCGCGGCGTTGCCCGTCCGGGATCTGCGGCGGACGGCAGACGATCTCGCCCGGAAGATCCGGGAAATCGATCTGCAAGTGCAGAAGGAGAATTGGGAAGTCGAGTTGCTCGACTGAACAGGCTGGGTAGTAGGTAACCGTTTCGGAGGCGAGCACGCACCGCGAGTCGACGGTAATTCGGCTCTTCTCCGGCGTGGAGGGCAACGCTCCGGGCACACACCCGGATCACATTGCAGCCCTGCACACCGCACAGGTGACGGTGCACGACGCACACCTCATCACCGGGTGCTGATCCGAGACGGCGAGGGCGGGCAAGGGGCTACCCACACACGTGAGTGGCAGAGCGTGCCGAAGCACACTCTGCCACTCACGTCGGGGATCAGCCGACTACGAGATCCAACTCGTCGTCGGACACTCCGACCGCGATGCTGCCACCCTCGACGAGGACGTCGTCGAGCAGCAGATCGGCGATCCGATCGTCGACGGCCCGCTGGATCGACCGGCGCAGCGGACGCGCCCCGAACTCGGGCTGGTGTCCGTGCTCGGCAATCCAATCGACCGCGTCCTCGCTGAACGAGATCTCGATGCCCTTGGACTGCAGACGCTTCCGGCTGTCGTCCAGCAGCAGGTCGGTGATCCGGTGCAGCTGCTCGGTGTCGAGCTTGCGGAAGATCACGATCTCGTCGATCCGGTTCAGGAACTCCGGACGCATCGACTCACGCAGCCGGCCCATCACCCGATCCCGCAGCGGCTTCTCCGAAGCCTCCGCGTCACCGGTGCTGAAGCCCAGCGCACCCGACTTGCTGGAGATGATGTCGGACCCCAGGTTGCTGGTCATGATCAGAACGGTGTTCTTGAAATCCACCGTCCGGCCCTGACCGTCCGTGAGTCGGCCGTCGTCGAGCACCTGCAGCAGCGTGTTGAACACGTCGGGGTGCGCCTTCTCGATTTCGTCGAGCAGGATCACCGAGTACGGGTTCCGGCGGACCTGCTCGGTGAGCTGTCCCGCCTCCCCGTATCCGACGTAGCCGGGAGGGGCACCGACGAGTCGGCTGACCGTGTGACGTTCACCGAACTCGCTCATGTCGAGTCGCAGCATCTTGTTCTCGTCACCGAACAGCGTGGCGGCCAGCGCCTTCGCCAGTTCGGTCTTGCCGACACCGGTCGGTCCGAGGAACAGGAAGCTGCCCACGGGACGATCCGGATCGTTCATGCCGGTGCGGCTGCGGCGCACCGCCCGGGCGATGGCCCGCACGGCGTCGTCCTGGCCGATGACACGACGATGCAGTTCGTCCTCGAGCCGGCGGAGGCGTTCCTTCTCCTCCTCGGTCATCTGGCTGGCCGGGATTCCAGTGGCCCGCGACACGACCTCCGCGATCTGCTCGGCAGTCACCTCGGGCGTCACGTCGTTCGTGCCGACCGCCTTCCCCTCGATCCGGGCCTGAACCTCCATGGCCTCGTCCCGCAGTCGCGACGCCTTCTCGTACTGCTCGTCGGCGACGGCCTGTTCCTTGGCCTGCTCGAGTTCCGCGAGCTTCGCCCGCAGAGCCTCGACGTCGACGCTCGGCATCCGCAGCCGCAACCGGGCCCCGGCCTGATCGATCAGGTCGATCGCCTTGTCCGGCAGGAAGCGGTCACCGATGTAACGGGCCGACAGCTCRACGGCCGCCGTGATCGCCTCGTCCGTGTAACGGACGCCGTGATGCTCCTCGTACCGGTCACGCAGACCGGACAGGATCGCCACCGCATCCTCCACACTCGGCTCCGCCACCGTCACCGGCTGGAACCTGCGTTCGAGCGCCGGATCCTTCTCGATGTGCTTGCGGTACTCGTCGAGCGTCGTCGCACCGACGATGTGCAGCTCACCGCGGGCGAGCTTCGGCTTGAGGATGTTGCCCGCATCCATCGCACCGTCGGCGCCGCCGCCGGCACCGGCGATGGAGTGGACCTCGTCGATGAAGACGATCAGCTCGTCCGAGTGGGCCGAGATCTCGTCGATCACCTTGTTGAGACGTTCCTCGAAGTCGCCGCGGTACCGGGTGCCCGACACCATGCTCGACAGGTCGAGCTGGACGATGCGCTTACCCGTCAGGCGGTCGGGAACGTCGCCGTCGACGATGCGCTGGGCGAGGCCCTCTACGACCGCCGTCTTGCCGACGCCGGCCTCACCCACCAGCACGGGGTTGTTCTTGGTGCGGCGCGAGAGAATTTCGATGGTCTGCTCGATCTCGTCGGCGCGCCCGATCACCGGGTCGACTCCGCCGCCGCGTGCGCGTTCGGTGAGGTCGAAGCCGTACTTGTCGAGCGTGGGGGTCCCCGAGTTCGAGGACTCCTCCTCCACCGATCCACCCTGCACGGCGGTCTGCAGGCGCTCCGGGGTGATTCCCTCGGACGCGAGCAGGCGTCCGGCGGCGTGGTCCTGATCCGCGGCGAGCGCCAGGAAGAGGTGCTCGGGATCGATGTAGGTGGACCCGAGGGCGCGCGCGAGTTGGTGCGCCTCGAGCAGCGCCGTCTTCAGCGCGCCGCTCAGTGCGGGTGTTGCAAAGCCTGACGTGTCACGGCTCTGGGGCAGACGCAGTTCGACGGCATCGGCGACGGCCGACGTGTCGGCGCCTGCGCGGCGCATCAGAGAGGTGACGGGTTCGTGTTCTGTCATGACGCGCAGAACGTGGAGCGCATCGAGTTCCGCGTCGCCACGACCTGCGGCGAAGCGGGCAGCAGCAGCCATGAGCTCCTGGGTGGAGCGACTCATGAGCCGACTGATGTCGATGCGACCTGGGCCCTCCGGCCCGAAGAATGCTGGCATTCCTCAGCCTCCTATAAGTTGAGCGTTACTCACTCAACTAACGTGCCAAGCCTGCGATCAATTCCCGGAGGGAGTGGATGTGAGCTCGATCACAAAGGCCCGCGGCAGGTGCCGACCCAGTCCAACGACGACAGGAACCCGGATCTTCCCGCTCACGGCAGGGTGCGTCCGAGAAAGTCGAGCACTCGGGTCGCCTGGTCGCCGGTGGGATCGAGATCGGGGCGGAAGTCGGCGACGCTGACCCCCACGAGTCGAGGTGACCGCGCCAGTGGCGCGACGACGTCGGCGAGTTGATCCCAGTCGAGGCCTCCCGGCTGGGGGTACGTCACCGCACCGCGAGCTCCATGTCCGCCGTCTCGCCCGTGTCCGAGGACCGTCCGTCGAGATAATCCGGATGCCCGTCGACGAACCACAGTCCCGCCGAACCCAGGTGCCTGCGCAGCGCGGGAAGATCCCGAGCAGAATGCTGCAGTCGCCGCCGACCACCAGCGGTCGCCGGCCCGGCAGGTCCGCCATCGCGACCGCCAGATCGTCCGCCAGCGCATGAGCGGCCCGCACCGTCTCGGACAGTGCAATCACGCCCGTCGCTTCGTCCCGGTCGGTGCGGTCGATCACGGTCGCGGCGTCGCCGACATCTCGGCCGACCATCGCGGACAGGCCGGCCTCCCGAAACGCGTGCGGCGCCGCCTGTTCGCCACGCGCCGAGCCGGAGCAATCCCACGGTGCACCAGGCGCTCCGCACCCGTGCGCCTTTTCGGTAGCGGGAACAACCGGAAAGGCGCACGGGCGCGAAGCGCCTGGTTCTACGCTGAACTGGTGGTGGCTCTCGTTCGAGCGGTCCGGCGGCTGGCTCTGGGACGCCCGCTGCGCAGTGACGACCTCGGGGAGCAGTTGCTGACCAAGCGTCTGGCGCTGCCGATCTTCGCCTCCGACCCTCTGTCGTCCGTGGCATACGCGACGCAGGAGATCCTGCTGATCCTGTCCCTGGGCGGTCTCGCCTATTTCTACCTGACGCCGTATCTGGCGGCCGGGGTCGTGGTGCTTCTCGCCGTGGTCGCCCTGTCGTACCGCCAGGTGGTGTACGCCTACCCCAGCGGAGGCGGCTCGTACGAGGTGGCGACGAAGAACCTCGGTCCGTCCGCGGGTCTGACGGTGGCGTCGGCACTGCTCATCGACTACGTCATGACGGTGGCGGTGTCGGTGTCGGCGGGCGTCGACAATCTCATCTCCGCCGTGCCCGCGCTGAACACGCACCGGGTGGCGCTGGCCGTGGCGTTCGTCGTGTTGCTGACGGTGATGAACCTGCGCGGGATCCGCGAATCGGGGACCATGTTCGCCTTCCCGACGTACGGGTTCATCGCCGGGGTGATGATCCTGATCGTGACGGGGTTCGTCCGCGTCGCGGCCGGTTCGACACCCGTCGCCGAAAGCGCCGGGTACACCATCGAACCGGAACTGTCCGGGCTGACCGGTCTGGCCCTCGTGTTCTTCGCGCTGCGCGCGTTCTCCTCCGGATGTACCGCGCTGACGGGTGTCGAGGCGATCTCCAACGGGGTGCCTGCGTTCCGTAAACCCAAGAGCGCCAACGCCGCGAAGACACTCATGGCGATGGCCGCGACGGCCATCGTGATGTTCGCGGGAATCACCGCGCTGGCCATCGTCGCCAAGGTGCACGTCGCGGTGAACCCGTGCGATCTGATCGGGTTCGCCGGAAACTGCGAGACCGATCCGCAGCGCACCGTCATCGCCCAGATCTCGGCGGCCGTGTTCGGCGGCACCACCAACATCGGCTTCTTCTATGTCCAGGCCGCGACCGTGCTGATCCTCGTGCTCGCCGCGAACACCGCCTACAACGGTTTCCCGCTGCTCGCCTCGGTGCTCGGCCGTGACCGCTACCTCCCGGTCCAGCTGAACACCCGCGGCGACCGGTTGGCGTTCAGCAACGGCATCGTGCTCCTCGCCGTGACGGCGGGCGGATTGATCGTCCTGTTCGACGCGTCCGTCACCCACCTCATCCAGCTGTACATCCTCGGCGTGTTCACGTCGTTCACCCTCAGCCAGGCGGGCATGGTCCGGCACTGGAACCGTGTGCTGACAACCGAATCCGACGCCCGAGAACGTCGTCGAATCCACGGCCGGCGGGCCCTCAACGGCACCGGCGCCGTCCTCACCGGCACTGTCCTGATCATCGTCACGATCACGAAGTTCACCCAGG
Organism: Rhodococcus sp. P3_B8; assembly: GCF_056402775.1. Lineage (NCBI taxonomy): Bacteria > Bacillati > Actinomycetota > Actinomycetes > Mycobacteriales > Nocardiaceae > Rhodococcus > Rhodococcus sp. P3_B8. The sequence goes on along the minus strand of NZ_JBFUGT010000028.1, from coordinate 94,442 downwards.
GCGCCTACCTCGTGGTGATCGCCATGCCGATCCTGTTCTTCCTGATGCGCGGGGTGCGGCGGCACTACGACCGGATCGCGGCCCTCCTCGTCGTCGACGAGGACAGCTTCACCCTCCCCTCCCAGGTGCACACCATCGTGCTGGTGTCCGTGCTCAACAAACCCACCGCCCGGGCCCTGGCCTACGCCCGCGCCACCCATCCGACGACCCTGGAAGCCGTCACCGTGCTGGGCGACAACACCGGAAAACTGCAGCGGGAGTGGGAGAAGTATGAAATTCCGGTGCCGCTGAAAGTCCTCGAATCGCCCTACCGTGAAGTCACCCGGCCCATCGTGGGGTACGTGAAATCCGTCCGGAAACGGATTCCGGACGGCGTCGTCACCATCTTCATCCCCGAGTACGTGGTCGGTCGCTGGTGGGAACACCTGCTGCACAACCAGAATGCGCTGCGCCTCAAGGGCAGGTTGCTGTTCACGTCCGGCGTGATGGTCACGAGTGTGCCGTGGCTGCTCGATTCGGCCACCCGCGTCGGGGCGCCGCTCGGCAAGCCCGCGCCGGGTGACATCCGGCGCGGCCTGCCCACCACTCCCGAGCTCAGCGGAAAGTCGACTTCAGGTACTCGGTGAGACCGTCGACCGCGACCGGACTCTGCCGGAACCCCAGATAGCCGTCCGGGCGGACGACGAACGCGGCGGAACCCTCCGCGCCGTACGCGTGCGCGAACTCGCCGTCACGGTCTCGGACGAGGGGAAGCACCGTTTCCCCGACCTCGGCGGAAGGCGACGCGACGAGGTACGTGTCGACGAGTCCCCGGGTCGCCGCGCCCACCGACGTCGCCGCGGCCTCGAGCAGTTCCAGCCCGCGCGCGTCGACCGATTCGTCGGCGTACAGCAGCAACGTGTGGTTCCGTCCCGCGAGGAGAGTGAACAGCCGGAGGGGAAACGCGACCGCGGCACGGGTCAGCCCGCGGGCGTCCGGCGCCCGGCTGCCGGGCGCGAGCGCCGCATTCGACTCCGGTTGGGCGACGATCGGACTGTCCGCGTAGCTGATGAGGAGTTGGGCCTCGCGTCGGATCACGTAGTCGGGATCCGACGACCCCGCCCCGATCCCCTCCCGGGCGCTGCGCACGGTGCGTCCCACCACCTCCTCCCCGATGGGTCGCCGTTCGGCGTCGTAACTGTCCAGCAGGTCGGGGGCCGCGGCGCCGGACACGGCCAGCGCGACCTTCCACGCCAGGTTGTGCGCGTCCTGGATGCCGGTGTTCATACCCTGCGCGCCGGTCGGCGGATGAATGTGGGCGGCGTCGCCCGCGACGAACACCCGCCCGCGCCCGTACGAGTCGACGATGCGGTGGCTGATCCGGAAGATGGACGACCAGCGGAGGTTCGACGCCCGCGTCGGCTCGGGTGACAGGCGGTCGAGCACGGCCTGGATGTGGCTCAGCTCCGGTTTCGGTCCCGCCTCGAAACCGTGCGCGATCTTGTCGGCCGCGGGGGTGCCGGTGCCGGCGAGGTCGCTGGGCACCAGCATCGACATCCGGTAGCGGCGGCGCCCGGGCAGCGGGATGCACACGAGCAGGTCGTCGGTCTCGCCGTCCGTCTGATGCATCGACCGGATCCCGTAGCCGCGGGGCATCGACCAGTCGACTTCGACGTCGCCGAGCATGTACTGCTCGAGGAACGCACCGCCCTCGAAGGTGAGGCCGAGTCCCTTGCGGACCACGCTGTGGGCGCCGTCGCAGCCGAAAAGGTACTGGGTTCGGACGGTTTCGTCGCCGTCCGCGCCGGTGACCGTGGCGACGACGCCGTCGTCGTCCTGTTCGAACGCCGTCAGTCTCGTTCCTCGTTCGATCGTGGTGCCGAACGTGGCCAGGTATTCGGTGAGGATGCGTTCGGTCTCGTACTGCGGCAGCCCGATGAATTCGAACGGGACGTCGGCCGGTAGCGACAATTCCAGGCGGGCCACCTCGTCGCCGTTGACGTACACGATCTGCCCGCGCATCTGGATCGCCGCGTCCAGGATGTGCCGCAGCACACCCATGCTCTCGAACACCTCGAGGCTGCGCGGTTGGATCCCCACCGCCTTCGCGTACTGCGGTGGCTCGAGCAGGGGATCGATGATGCGGCAGGCGACGCCTCGCCTGCGCAGTTCGATCGCCGCCGTCAGCCCGACCGGACCAGCTCCGACCACCAATACCTCGGGATGCACCACAAGACACCGCCTCGTCAGCAGGGACCGACCACGACCAGTATGCGTGACCGACGATGCACTTGACCGGCGTTCGGGCCAGACCCGGATCCTTCATGTCCGCGCGGTGTGGAGTCTCGGCCGGTGAACCGCTTCCCGGGCCACCAGTTCGATCGTGACGGCCACCGCACACGTCTGCGCGAGCAGCAGCCCGACCAGGACGAGGATCTGGACCGCCCCGGCCTGAACGGCGGAACCGCTTGCCAGCAGCACCCCGACGAACGCCCCCGGCAGGGTGACCAGCCCGACGGTCCGGGTCTGATCGAGTCCTGGGAGCAACGCGTCCGAGGCGGCAGACCGGACCACTTCCATGCGGGCATCACGGACGTCGAGCCCGAGACTGAGCCCCGCCTCCACCTCACCCCACCGTTGTTCGACCGCATCGAGCGCGCGTCGCGCGGCGAGTGAGGTGGCCGTCATCGCCCCACCGAGCACGATTCCGCCGACGGGAACGAGAGCGACACCTTCGAGCGGCACCACCTGGCTGACCAGCATCAACGGCAACACGATGCCGACACCCGCGGCGAGAGGCAGCGCCAGCCACCCGGCGGACCGCCCGGCTTTCGCACGGCGAGCGGACGTTCCCACCGCCGCCGCGAACATCACGACGAGCACGAGGATCGACGACCACAGATGCGCGAGAGCCGCGGCCAGGATCAGGGACACCGCGGCGAGCTGGGCGGCACCTCGAATCGCCGCACCGGGCACGACCAGTGGGCTACCGAGGTGGGTGAAGCGGTAGACCACCGCCGCGCACACGACCATCACGGTGCACAGCACAGCCAGTCCGACACCGGGATTCGCCAGGGACGTACTCACCCCGCTCAGTGTTCCTCACATCCTGGCCCCGGGGGTACCGAGAGTGAGCGTTATGCCGACGAATCCCGGGGCGTGCATGCGACCATTGATGGAGTCGACGCTCTACGCCCGATGACGCTGACCGGAGGCCGTGGCGATGGACGACCGGGCGAACACAGCGCACCCGCGGGTCGTGGTCGAGACCGAACACGGCCGGGCGAGCTACCGCGCGGGCAAGGCCGTCCGCATCGGCCGGGATCCGCAATTGGAGATCACGATCGTCGATCCCGTGGTGTCGCGCGAGCATGCACGGCTGACGTGGGACGAGGGATGGCAGCTCGTCGACTCCGACAGCAAGAACGGGATCTTCGTCGACGGCGAGCGCAGAGAAAAGATTCCCGTCACGAACGCCGTCCTCGTCCGGCTGGGCGACGCGGTCGAGGGGCCGGTCGTGCGGATCTCGGTCGAGGATCCCGACGCGACGCGACAGGATGTGGGCGGCCGATGGGACGAGTCGACGATCGAGGTGGGGGCCTCGAGCGCCCCACCCCCGACACCGCACGAGGCGGTCCCGACGGGATCACTCACGGTGGGACGGTCACCCGACAACGACATCGTCGTCCGGGACGTGCTGGCCTCACGCCATCACGCGATCGTCCACAACGTGCCGTCCGGCCTCGAGATCGACGACCTGGGGAGCGTCAACGGCACGTTCGTCGGCGGCGCCCGGGTGTCGCGCGCGCAGCTGACCGACGGCGACGTCGTCACGATCGGGAACACCGACCTCAGTGTGAAGGACGGCCGGCTGGTTCCACGGCAGGCGGTGGCTCCGACCGCAGGCGGGCTGCGGGTGGACGGCGTCGGGCTCACCATCGAGGGCGGGCGGCGGCTGCTCGAGGACGTCACGTTCACGGCCCAGCCGGGGAGTCTCACCGCGGTGATCGGCCCCTCCGGCGCGGGAAAGACCACGGTGGCCACCATCATCTCCGGTTCGGAACGCCCCACGGAAGGTGTGGTCGAGTTCGAGGGACGCAGCGTGCACGCCGAATACCAGGTGCTCCGCTCCCGCATCGGGATGGTCCCCCAGGACGACGTCGTGCACCGGCAGCTGACCATCCGGCAGGCGCTCGGCTACGCCGCCGAGCTGAGGCTGCCGCCGGACACCACCCGGGCCGACCGCGAGGAGGTGATAGCGACGGTCCTCGAGGAACTGCAGCTGTCCGAACACGCCGACACGAGGGTCGACCGGTTGTCCGGCGGACAACGCAAACGCGCGTCCGTCGCAATGGAGTTGCTCACCGGCCCGTCCCTGCTGATCCTCGACGAACCGACCTCGGGTCTCGACCCTGCGCTCGACCGGCAGATCATGGCGACGTTGCGCCGCCTCGCCGATTCTGGCCGCGTCATCGTCATCGTCACGCATTCGCTGTCGTATCTCGAGATGTGCGATCAGGTCCTGCTCCTCGCACCGGGCGGCAAGACCGCCTACGTGGGCCCGCCGGACCGGGTCGGGGCCGCGCTGGGCAGCACCGATTGGGCCGACATCTTCTCCCGTGTCGCGGCCGACCCCGACGGGGTGTTCGCCGAGTACCGCGCCACCCGCCCCGCCGTCGAGGTGCCACCACCGAGCCCACCCGGACCTCTCGGCAGTCCCGCGCACACGTCGCGGCGTAAGCAGCTGAGCACCGTCGTCCGCCGCCAGGCGCGGCTGATCCGCGCCGACCGTGGGTACCTGATCTTCTTGTCCCTTCTCCCGTTCGTGCTCGGCGGCCTGGCCGTGCTCGTGCCCGGCGACACCGGATTCGGCCCGTCGGGCCTCGACGAATCCGGCGAACTCACCCAGATCCTGGTCGTGCTGATCCTCGGCGCCGCCTTCATGGGTTGCTCACTGACCATCCGCGATCTGGTCGGAGAGCGCATGATCTATCACCGCGAACGTGCCGCCGGCCTGCTCCCGTCCGCCTACCTGACGGCGAAGATCGTCGTATTCTGCGCCGCCGCGATCGTGCAGTCGGTGATCATGGTGGTGATCGTCTTCGTGGGCAAGGGTTTTCCGGGCCGGGGCAGTGCGATCCCCTCCGGCTCCGTCGAATTGATCGTGGACATCGCCGTCACCACCTGCTCCTGCGTCCTGGTCGGATTGGCGTTGTCGTCGGTGGCCCGCTCGAACGAGCAGGTGATGCCGATGCTGGTGGTCACGATCATGGTGCAGTTGGTGATGTGCGGAGGACTGATCACGATCACCGGACGCGCCGTGCTCGAACAGGTGTCGTGGCTCTTCCCGTCCCGCTGGGGGTTCGCGGCCGCCGCCTCGACGGTGGACCTGCGCACGAACGCCACGGGCACCGAGCCCGATACGCTCTGGCAGCATGCCGCATCGTGGTGGCTGCTCAGCATCGCCATGCTGGTGCTCATCAGTTGCGTGCTCGCGGCCGTCACCTACAGCCGGCTCCGGCTGCGCCGTTCCCGCCGACGCTGAAACAGATGCTGCGGTGTTCTACTCGGCTTCGAGACCCGCAGGTGCCCCGACGTCGAAGACGTTCATCATCTGAGACAGGGTCCGGTAATAGCCCACGAGCACCACGAGTTCGAGCAGCGCCGAGTGACCGAGGCGGGCTTCGAATCGGCGGAATTCCTCGTCTCCGAGGGTGTTGGCGCCCCCGAGCAGATGACGGCACACGTCGTACGCGGCCTGTTCGGTGGCGTCTTCGGAACCGAAGTCGCCACCCCGAAGTGCCGTCATCTCTTCGTCGCTCAGTCCGATGGCGTGTCCGACCCGTTCGTGGGCGTAACGTTCGAATTGGCTTTCCGTTGCGGCCGCGACAGCGAGTATCGCGATTTCTCTGATCCGGGCGGTCATCGCCGTCCGATAGCGCACCGCACTTCCGAGTTCTTGCAACGCAGAGCCGAGCCCGGGCACATGCAGCATCAACCCGAACGGCCCGTTGAGCCTGCCGTGGTCATCCTGAAGCGCGAACAGCTGAGGCCCCTGAGCCCGCGGCCCCGTCACGATGCTGTCGTACAACGCCTTCTGCTCGACGTCCAGCTCGGCGGGTGTCAGGGACGCGATCCGTGAATCTGCCATGTAAGTACCATCTTTCAACGATTTCGGCGCGGGGAGGCGCGGTGACGAGTCAGAGTATGCCGCGCCCGGCGCTGTGGCCCTCCGCCAGCATCGAATCACACCCCGACCTGAAGCTATTCGCCCGGTGGATTCCCGCCATATCGAACTGCCGATTCCCGAATACTCCCTGATCCGCCACCCTTGAGCCACGGGCCACATCGCCGAGTGGACCCGCGACCAGGCGAAGAGGTGACGTCAACGTGAGAACCCCGGTCGGGCAGCCCGCCCGTTACGAGATCCAATCCTGTCCCGACATCGAATTCGGGCGTCCCGGGGGGCACATCCTCCGCCTGGATCTGACTCTGCCGATCGACGTTGCCGCCCCCGCCGTCGTCCTCTACCTGCACGGCGGTGGTTGGATGATCGGCTCTCGCAAGAGTCATGCTGCGCGGGCGGAACGGCTCGCGCGGCACGGATTTGCCGTCGCGAGCATCGACTACCGCCCCTCCACCGCCGCTCCTCTCCCCGCCCAGATCATCGACATCGCGACCGCGCTCGCGTGGCTGAAAGGTCCCGGGCAAGGCTTCGGTGTCGACGCGACTCGGGTCGCGCTCTGGGGAGCATCGGCAGGTGCCCATCTCGCGCTTCTGGCCACCGCCACTCCGGCGGTTTCACGGACACCGCACGATCTGCCCGGTCCGGCCGTGCAGGCCGCTGTCGGCTACTTCGGCTGTTACGACCTCACCGCACGGGGCGACCTCGACCGTCCGGACGCCGGCTCGCCGATACCGCGTGAGATCCTCGAGCAGGACTGGCCGCCAGGGGTCCCCGCACCGCCGCCGTCTCGCTACCTGAGGGCCCGATTGCTGGGAGTCGAGGAGTCGACTGTGAGCGATCGCGACCTCGCCGCCATCAGCCCATTTGCGAACGCGCACGACATCCACGTGCCGGTCTTTCTGCTCCATGGAACACGCGACTCGGTCACGTCGGTGCAGCAGAGCCGGCGGATGGCACAGGAACTTCGACGCCGCGGGGAGACGGTGCGCCTGCGCCTTCTCGAAGGTGCCAATCACGAGGACCCCGCGTTCGACACGGACACCACGATTGCCGAAGTCGCCGCGTTCCTGCACGAACACCTGGACCGGTCCTGCCCCACGACCTCACGTCCCACGATGCCGTACAACAAGGAGATTGATTCGAAATGACCGCTCGAGTAATAGTCGTCGGCGGCGGACCGTCGGGTCTGACGGTCGCGACCGAACTGGCCCGGGCCGGAGTCGACGTCGTCGTCCTCGAACGTCGAACGCAGCCGGTACAGTCGCGAGCCGGGACCGTTCTGCCGAGAGTTCTCGAGCTCCTCGATTCTCGGGGCCTTGCGCAGAAGTTCATCGACAGGGCCGCGACGATTCGCTCCAATCCGCTGATTCCCGTTCATATCTGGGCCGGGATGCAACCCGTCGAATGGCGCCACCTCGAATCGAGGTTCGGGTTTCGGCTGGTTCTTCCCCAGAACCACACCGAGGAACTGCTGCTCGAGGAAGCCCTCCGTCTCGGAGTCGTCGTCAGGCACGGCGTGACCGTCGAATCCGTCGTCCAGCAGTCCACCGCCGTGACCGTGACCGCGACGGCCGAGGACGGACCCGTGAGCCTGTCAGCCGACTACCTGGTCGGCGCCGACGGTGGGCGAAGTATCGTGCGATCGCAACTCGGTCTCGATTTCGAAGGCCACGGGCCGACATTCACCGGAATCGTGGCAGACCTGAGGATGGACCGGCCCTGGCCCGAAGCGCGGCGGATGATCGACAACGACAAGGGGTGGGTCACCTCGTTTCCGTTCGGCGAGAACGAATCCATCACCCGGTTCAACATCGTGCACGCCGAGCGCAGGCACGCCCCTGCGGCGGAGCCGGTCACGGCCGACGAGGTTCGCCGATGCCTCACCGATGTCCTCGAGAAGGACCTGCCGTTCGACGATCTGGTGTGGGCATCCCGTTTCACCGATTCGCTCAGAATCGCAACGAAATTCCAGCAGGGCCGAGTGTTCCTCGTCGGTGAATCGGCGCGCATCCACTACCCTGCCAGCGGCGTCGGGATGAACTTCTGCATCCAGGATGCGTTCAACCTCGGGTGGAAGCTCGCCGCGGTGATCAACGAACACGCGGGACCGGCACTCCTGGAAACCTATGAGGCCGAACGCCGCCCGGTGGCCGAGGCGCTGCTGAGAAGTGTCGCGGCACAGTGTTCGATCCAGTTCGACTTCACACCGGAGGGGGTGGAATTCAAGCGGATGTTCGAACGCGACCTGTTGCCCATTCCGGAGGTCAATCGCCGAATCGGGCTCGAACTCAACGGGCTGTCCTTCCCCTACCCTGCTGAGTCACACCACCATCCGATGGTCGGATACCGCTGCCCCGACCTGGATCTCGTCACCGCGACCGGTCCGATCAGGATGGGTGAAATGCTGCGCGATTCTGCACTCGTCCTCATCGACGCCACCGGGGCGGGCACCTACGCGGACCTCGCACTGCAGGGCGCGCCGGTACGCGCACACACCGGCCACATCGTTCTCGCACCCCCCGGGCTGGGTGAGGTCACGAGCCTCCTGGTCAGGCCCGACGGATACATCGCGTGGGCCAGCGCCGACGCCCCCGCGCGCGAAGATGCTCAGCTGGCGATCAAGCGGTGCCTCGCCGTCGACTGAAGTGCCGGGAGGGTCGTCTCGCGCGTACCCGAGACGACCCTCCCGCGCCGGGTTCGGCACTCACTCCAGAGACTTGACGAGTTGCGCTCGGAGCCAGCGGTGTTCGGGATCCGCGTTGTACATCGGATGCCACCACAGGGCATGGTTCAGTGGGGCGAGATTCAAGGGGAAGTCGACCGACCGAATTCCCATTCCGCCGCTCATCCGGGCCGCCAATCGCTCCGGCAGAAGCGCGATCCGATCGGTGTGGGCGACGAAATACGGCAGAGCCAGATAATTTTCGCCGACAACCTGCACATACGGTTCGACCCCCTGCGCCCGGACCTGATGCAACGGTGTCGTCGCGGCGTGGGGGTGCGTCTGAAACACAGCCCACGGGTATTCGGTGAGCTGGTCCAGCCGTACGGCGTCCCCGATGTGCTCGTTGTCCTCGGCCACCACACAGACCCACCGGTCGGAGAAGAGGTCGACCGAGGGCAGGTCGCTGACGAAGCCGCGGGGTACGACCAGGGCATCAGCGGTACGGAGGCTGTCCGATGCACGGTCGACGATCTCCGGTCGCAACTGGACGAAGTTGATGCGCAGGTGCGGAGCCTGCGCCAGCAGATCGCGGGTGATCGTGTCCCCGACGGCGGCGAGCATGTAGTCGGACATGATCAGGGTGAACTCGCGGCTGGACCGTTCGATCTCGATACCCGGCTCGGCGTCGAGCACTCGATCGACCGCCGAGATCGCCACCGTCGTGCGCTCGACCAGGCTGCGGGCGAGCGGCGTGAGCTGATACGAGTTGCCGACCCGGGCCAGTAGCGGGTCGCCGAAGTACCTCCGAAGCCGCGCGAGCGCCGCACTCATTGCCGGCTGACTCAGACCGACTTCGATCGCCGCGCGGCTCACGCTTCGCTCGCGCAGAAGCGCGTCCAGAGACACGATGAGGTTGAGGTCCAGCTTGGCGCGATGGCCGGAGATCCGCTGTATCGAGCTCATGGATACAAACTATAGGCAACCCGGCGTTCCCAAATAACCGCGGGAAAATGAGACTGAGGCAGACACTCTGCCTCTCTCCGAACAGGACACTCATGGACCCGAGTCATGCCACACCACGCCGCACCCTGCTCCGGGGCGCAACGGTCGTCAGCGTCGATCCGGCCATCGGAAACTTCGACCGAGCCGACATCTTGATCAGCGACGATCTGATCGCAGGAATCGACACACGGATCGACGTCGAGCCGGACGTCGAGGTCGTCGACGTCGACGGAATGATCGCGCTTCCCGGATTCGTCGACACTCACCGCCATACCTGGCAGAGCGTCATGCGGCACGGATACGCCGAACTCGATCCCCTCCAGTACTTCGACGAAATGCTCAGGGGAATCGGAGCGGCGTACGAGCCCGAGGACGTCAGGATCGGAAACCTCCTCGGCGCGGTGTCGGCGTCGAGCGCCGGGACGACCACCCTCTTCGATTGGTCCCACATCCAGAATTCACCCGAGCATTCCGACGCTGCGGTCACCGGTCTGCGCGAGGCGGGTATCCGTGCCGTCTTCGGCCACGGATGGCCACTGCAGGGCAACGGCCGGTGGACCGAGAACAGCATGCTCACCCACCCGGCCGACATCGAACGGCTGCAGAAGCAGCACTTCTCCGACCCGGGCGGACTCGTGACGTTGGCCATGGCGGCCAGGGGCCCCGAGATGGCGGCGCCCGGCGTGTGGCAGGCCGACCTCGCCCTCGCGCGCGACCTGGGCATCCGCACGTCGGTGCATGCCGGTGCGTACCCGCACAACGAACCGGTCCACGCCGTGGCCCAGTACGACGAGGCGGGCCTCCTCGCCGACGACCTGACGTTCGTGCACTGTTGCCGCTCCTCCGACGCCGAACTCGCGATGATCGCCGATGCCGGTGCCACCGTGTCGATCGGCGTGCACTGCGAACTCAACTCGCAAGGCATCGGCGACATCCCGCTCGACCGGATGCTCGCCGCGGGTGTACGACCGAGCCTCAGCGGGGATACCGAGACCAAATGCAGCGGAGACATGTTCACGCAGATGCGAATGCTCTTCGGCTATCACCGTTCGTGGATGGGCGGCGGGCACAGCTCCGTCGCGGCCGACCGTGCGCAGCTGTTCCTGCAAGATGTGCTGGCATTCGCCACCATCGAGGGGGCGAGAGCGATCGGACTCGACGACCGGATCGGCTCGCTCACTCCCGGCAAGCAGGCCGATATCGTCCTGGTGCGTGCAACGGACCTGAACCTGGTGCCCGTACTCGATCCGGTGGCATCGGTGGTTCTCGCCGCCCACGAGGGCAATGTCGATTCGGTGCTCATCGGCGGCCGATTCGTCAAGCGCGGCGGAGTCGTGCTCGGGTGTGATCCGTCCGCTCTCGTGAAAGCGGCGGCGGCATCGCAACGACGGATTCTGGGAAGACGCGCCGGCCGCTAGCACTCGTGGGCGCATACCCCGCCCGAACAGGGTGTATTCGCCGCACGAATTCCCACCATCACGAACTGCCGCTTCCCGGATAACCCGAGAACAGGAACAGTGATGGTCATCACCACCGCAACAAAGGAGCAAGGCATTGACCATGTCACGCGGGGACGAATTCCGGCGCGGGTGGCCGACTCTGTCAGCGGCCGCCGTGGGTGTCGGCACTGGGGTATCCGGGCTCGCCATCTACTCGGCGGGTCTGTTCACCAGCGATCTCGGAAGGGAGATCGGCCTCAGCGCTGCGATGTACGGGCTGTCCATCACCTTGCTGACCTTCGGGATGGCGCTCGCCGCCCCCGTCGTCGGCTACGCCGTCGACAAGTTCGGAGTGAAGGCCCCGACGATTGCCGGAGCACTGTGCCTGGCAACCGGATTCGCCGCACTGGGAACGGTCGTGCACTCGGTGCCGGCCTACATGACAGCGATGGCGTTGATCGGATTCTTCGGTGCAAGTTCCGGACCGATTGCCTTCACCCGGGCGGTGAGCAGCTGGTTCGACCGCGCCAGGGGCCTCGCGCTCGGCATCACGATGATGGGGATGGGACTCTCCGGCGCCATCATTCCGGTCGCCATCGGCCGCGTCATCGAACTCGAAGGATGGCGGCTCGGCTACCTCACGTTGGCCTGCATCGCGCTCGCCGGAACCCTCCCCACCCTCTTCCTCCTGAAGGTCGCACCCCGAAGCGTAAGCACGCTGGGCACGCCCGGACTGGCGGCCGACGACGGTGACGACTTCGCCACCATCCGCCGGAACCCCCTCTACTGGCGGTTGGTCCTCACATTCGGCCTGATGTCGGTCGCCTTCACCGGCCTCATCCCCTACCTGGTCCCGATGCTTCGGCAGTACGGGATGAGTGTCGGCGGTGCGGCATCGATCGCATCGATCATGGGACTCGCGGTCATCCTGAGCCGACTGGTGATCGGACTGCTCATCGACGTCCTCCGGCCGACCGCGGTCGCGGCCTCGCTCTGCGTGCTGTGTGCCACCGGCGTCGTGCTGTTCGCGGTCGGCGGAGTCGGGTTCGCCCCCGTCCTGGCCTTCACGCTGGGGTGCATGCTCGGCGCCGAGCTGGATATGGTGGGCTACTTCACGTCCCGCTACTTCGGGCTCGCCGCCTTCGGAAAAGCTTATGCAGGCCCCTACATGGCGTTCGTCCTCGGCGGCGGCATCGCGCCCCTGTGGGTCGGTGCCGTGGTGGACCGAACAGGAAGCTACACCGCAGTCCTCTACCTCGTCGCCGCGCTGACGGTGCTGTGCGCCGTCGCCTTCGTGGCCCTGCCGTCCCCGCGAGGACCGAGGCAGGTAACCCCCGGCCCTTCCGATACGAGGCCCACGCCCGCCACCGTCAACGCAGACCTCTGACCACACCACAGACAACGCTCCAGGAGAACCACTTTCATGCGTATCGCCAACATCGACAACCGTGCCGCTCTCGTCTTCGGAGACGAGGGTTCCGAACGAGCCGTCGACCTCGCCCACGCCTCCCGCGACCGGTTCGGCCCCGAACTACCCGCCGTCTACCAGGCTTGGGACGACATCACCGGATGGGTGGCGGAACAGGACACCCACGCGCTGACGGGGAACAGCGTCCCGATCGACCGGTCCCTTCTCCGGGCACCGTCGCCGGCTCCCCGCCAGGTGTTCGCGGTCGGGCTGAACTACCACGCGCACGCCGCCGAATCCGGCTTCGACTCCCCCACGCACCTGCCGCCCGTGTTCACCAAGTACGCGTCCAGCTTCACCGGCCCCGACACCGACGTCGTGATTCCCGCCGGCGGCAACGTCGACTGGGAGATCGAACTCGTCGTTGTCATCGGCCGCGAAACAAGCAACATCGACGAGGCCGACGCCTGGTCCCACATCGCCGGTCTCACCGCCGGACAGGACATCTCCGAACGCGTCTCCCAGCTACGCGGTCCCGCACCGCAATTCGGTCTCGGCAAGTCCTTCGCCGGGTTCTCCCCGCAAGGTCCGTGGCTGGTGACCCCGGACGAGTTCGCCGACCCCGACGACCTCGAACTCGGCTGCACCGTCGACGGCGAACAAGTGCAGAAGGGCCGCACCCGCGACCTGATCTTCCCGGTCTCGAAGCTGGTCGCCGCCCTCTCCCGCACCGTCACCCTCTACCCCGGGGATGTGATCTTCACCGGCACCCCGGCCGGTGTCGGCGTCGGCCGCGATCCGCAGCGGTTCCTGCAGGCCGGTGACAAGCTCGACAGCTGGATCGACGGCATCGGCACACTTCATCAGTGTTTCGTCGCCGATCCCGGCGCGAAGTAGAGGACGCGATCATGGCACTGCACGGACTGGGCAAGGTCACCCTCGGCGTCCCCAACGTCGACGAGACCATCTCCTACTACGTCGAATTCGGACTCGAACACCGCGAAGGCGGGGTGTTCGCCACCCGCAACGGCGGCGAACAACTCGAGATCGTCCACGCGCCCGCGCGTCGACTGGTCGAGTTGACGGTCGCCGCCGACGACCCCGACGACATCGCCTCCATCAGTGCGCGGCTGGCCGGGCTCGGTGTCGCGACCCGTCAGGACGGCACGTCCGTCAGTGCCGTGGAACCGGTCACCGGCACCCGGGTGCGGGTGCAGGTCCGGTCCCGGATCGTCATCGAACCCGCCGTCGCGGCCACCCCCTACAACGGGCCCGGGCGCATCGACCGCTGGGGACGGGCCCCGTTCCTCACCCGCACCGAGCCGGTGCGCCCCCGCAAACTCGGGCACGCGGTGCTCGGGTCCACCGACCTCCAGACGACGATGAAGTTCTTCACCGACGGTCTCGGATTCAAGGTCAGCGACTACATGGGTGACAAGGCCGCGTTCCTGCGCTGCTCCGTCGAGCACCACAACGTCCTCGTCATGGCCGCACCGGTGAGCTTCATGCATCACACCAGCTGGCAGGTCGACGACATCGACGAGGTCGGCCGCGGCGCCCACACGATGCTGGAGAACAACCCCGAACGCCACATCTGGGGTCTCGGACGGCACTACGCCGGTGCGAACTTCTTCTGGTACCTCAAGGACCCGGCGGGGAACTTCTCCGAGTACTACTCCGACATGGACACCGTCCCCAAGGACGAACTCTGGAGCCCGGAAGTGCTGCACGGCCTGCAAGGTCTGTACGCCTGGGGGCCGCCGCCGCCCCCGTCGTTCCTCGAACCGGACGACCTCGCCGCCCTGATGACCGGAGCTCACTCCGGCACCGGGTGACGAGCGGGTCGCCGGCTAGATCAGTTCGACGACGGTTCCCAGGTCGTGCACATGCTCGCTGTCCGACGGCCCGGTGGCCGGCGTGATGTCGCCCCGTGCCGCGTGTGCCATCGATCGCGCCTCGCCCGCGGCGAAGGCAACGGGTACCGCCACGGCAACGGACAGGAGGGCAGCTCCCGCATCGAACGCCAAGCGTGCGACACCGAAAGCACAGTTCGCCGATTCTCGGATCGTCATCGTCCGCTCCTTCATCCCAGTCCACGGGATGTAGCGGACCACTCCCTTTGACCTGACAATTACTCCTCGACGTTACGAGCGGTGTGCACTACTCGCGAGTACCAAACCGACCAGATCGAATGGTTTACCCGGCAGCCGTCGAGTCCGGGCGGCAGAGGCAGAGAAGACAGGCACGTACCCGGGTAGTTCGGCCGATGCGTCCGGACCGCACCGGGACCACTCTGTAGACGGGCGTCCCCCACGACGCGACACCACCGAGTGCACTGGAGCAACGACGGCATGAACCCACACACCGGGAACCACGGATATCACCTGGTTCACACGTTCCGCCCGCCTCCGGTACGGCCGGGACGCCATGCACTGCACGCCGCCGCGTCCAGAATCGGAATCCCGTGCACCCGCGGCGCCGGTGACCACCGCGCCTTCGACAGCTCCGGCCTCGTTCAATGGGCATACAAACAGGCCGGCATATCGGTTCCGCGCACCACCTACGAGCAACTCCGACACGGGACCGCCGTGGACGAGTGCGACCTGCAGCCCGGCGACGTCGTCCTCTTCTACKGGGGCGGGCACGCGGCGATCTACGCGGGAAACGGCATGGTCGTCCACGCACCCGCTCCGGGACGCCCGGTCACGCGAGTAGCGATGAGCTCCATGTCATTTCACGCAGCGCGCCGGTACTGACGACGGACCAGGCGACCACCCGCGGCATCGTGGACTCAGTGAGCGGCGTTGTACGCTTCCTCGATCTCGGCAGGAATACGTCCACGCGTGGACAACTCGTAGCCCTGCGACGTCGCCCATTCTCGAATTTCCTTCGCCTGGCTACGCCCCTGCGACGGTGCCACTGCAGGAGTCGACCGACGCTTCCTTCCACCGACCCGCGTTGCATGCTCGATGTAGTAGTCGAGAGTCTTGTGGAATTCCCTGGCGTTCTTGACCTTCAGATCGATCTCGTAGTCGACGCCGTCGACAGAGAACGGAATGGTCTCCCCCTTACCGTTCTTGATCGGAGTTCCGTCGATGTCGTCGATGCGTTCGACAACAACTTTGCGCGCCACAGTTCCACTCCTTCATCGTCGATAACCCGGGGAACACTACGTCGAAGTATTGTTCACCTGCCAATCCCCGACGGAGTTTTCGAACTGCTGACCCGGGTCCGCCTGATTGGAGCACCCCGCTGTCGGGGTATCCGTCGGACATGACACCGAAGGATGCATCCGGACCGAAGACCACGACCACCGACAGCGGCGCCCCGGGCGCGGACAAGGACGTGGTGTCCGATCCGGCCGAGGACGACAAGAGTTCGGGCGCCGACTGGAGCGGCGAAGGCGGCGCGACCCCTGAGGGGCCCGCCACCGACACCGAGGACTAGGTCACCAGGGGATCTGTCCGAGGACCACACCGATCACCAGCATCGACAGCGACACCAGCGCCGCGCGCCACAGCACCTTCTTGTGATGGTCCGCCAGCGGGACACCCGCCAGGGTCACGAGCAGGAGGATGGCCGGGACGAGCGGGCTCTGCATGTGGAACGTCTGGCCGGTGATGGATGCGCGGGCCATCTCGACCGGCTCGATGCCGTACGTGGCCGCCGTCTCGGCGAGCACGGGCATGATGCCGAAGTAGAAGGCGTCGTTGCTCATGAAGAACGTGAACGGCAGGCTCAGGATGCCCGTGATGACGGCCAGGTGCGGTCCGAGCGAGGCCGGGATGATTTCGAGCAGCCACTGCGCCATGGCCTCGACCATTCCGGTGCCCTGGAATACGCCGGTGAGCACGGCCGCGGCGAACACCATCGCGACCACGGAGACGATGCTCGACGAGTGGCGGGTGATCGCTTCCTGCTGTTCCTTGACCCGCGGGAAGTTCACCGTCAGCGCGATCGATGCGGCCACCATGAACAGGACCGGAATCGGCAGTACGTCCATCACGAGCACGACGAGGAGCGCCACGGTCACGAGCGCGTTGAACCACAGCAGCTTCGGGCGCAGCGTGGGCCGCTCGGGGTCGAGACCGTCGACGAAGCCCTGGCCGTCGTCCGATCCGGCGTCGCCGGAGCCGCCACCGGTTCGGGGTGCGTCACCGTTGCCACCGGAGCCGGAGCCGGTCGCGGACCGCCGGAGGCCGGAGCCCGCGGAGACGAGGAGGCGCTCGTCGGTGAGTTCGAGCGTGCCGATGCGGCGGCGTTCGCTGTAGCCCAGTTGCACGGCGAACAGCAGCACGACGAGCAGTCCGACCACCAGTGACGGGATCATCGGGACGAACACGTCCGACGGCGAGATACCCAGCGCAGCGGCGGCTCGGACCGTCGGTCCGCCCCAGGGGACGATGTTCATCGCGCCGTTCGCCAGGCCGGCGACCACCGTGAGGACCACGGGGCTGACCTTCAGCTTCATGTACAGCGGCAACAGCGCGGACGTCACAATGATGAATGTCGTGGATCCGTCACCGTCCAGCGACACCACCATCGCGAGCACCGCGGTGCCGACGACGAGCCGCATGGGGTCGTTGCGGACGAGCCGGAGGATGAGTTTCACCAGCGGGTCGAACAGGCCGACGTCGATCATGATTCCGAAGAAGATGATCGCGAAGAACAGCAACGCGGCCGTCGGTGCCAGCGCCTTGATTCCGTCGGTGATCATGTCGCCGATGCCGAGGCCCGCTCCGGCCGCGATCCCGAATGCGACTGGGACGGCGATCAACCCGACCACGGGAGTGGCCCGTTTGGACATGATCAAGAACATGAACACGGCCACCATCAGAAAGCCGAGTGCTACCAGCATTGCCACTCCTCGTCCGAACTCGCGTCGTGGTGTGATCGCGATAACAGCCAGTGTCGGGGGGAGGGACGCTCACAGTCACTGTTGCGTACTTAGAGAAGGTTGTGTTCTTTGTGGTGGCAACTACGGGCGCCCCCGGAGATGGTCGCGCAGAGTCTCTGTCTCATACTCCGCGCGGAACAGCCCACGCTTCTGCAGGACGGGGATCACCTCGTCGACGAAGTCTGCGAGGCCGTTCGGGTAGAGCGGCGGCATCAGGTTGAAGCCGTCGGCCCCGCCGCGGCGGAACCACGTTTCGATCTCGTCGGCGATCGATTCCGGGGTTCCGATCATGGTGCAGTGGCCACCGCCGGCCGCCAACGTGCCCAGCAGCGACCGCACGGTGGGACGGTCCTTCTCGATGATCCGCAGGATCGTGTCGTACCGGCCCTGCGGCCCGGTGAACTCCGACAGCGGCGGCAGCGCGGGAACGGGAGCGTCCAGTTCCCAGACACTGCAGTCCTGCTGGACGAACATCGACAACTGCGCCAGAGACTGTTCGACGGGCAGGAGCGCGTCGAGTTCCGCCTTCTTCCGCCGGGCCTCCTCGGTGGTCGAACCGACATAGGTCACGAGACCGGGCATCACGGTCACCGCGTCGGCGTCGCGGCCCGCCGCGCGGATGCGCCGCTTCACGTCGTCGTAGTAGCTCTGCGCGGCCGTGAGGTCGTAGGCGACGGCGTAGATGCCCTCGGCGCACCGGGCGGCCAGGTCGCGGCCCTGATCGGACGCGCCCGCCTGGAACAGCACGGGACGACCCTGCGGCGAGTGCGGCACGTTCAGCGGACCGTCCACGAGGAAATGCTTTCCCCGATGCTCGACCGGCTTCACCTTGGCCGGGTCCGCGAAGATGCCGTCCCGGTCGAGCACGAGCGCGTCGGGCGCCCACGAATCCCACAGGGCGAGTGCCACGTCGACGAATTCTGCGGCACGCGAATAGCGTTCGTCGTGCGGCGGCATCTCCTCGAGCCCGTGGTTGCGCGCTTCGGCGTCGAACATCGACGTCACCACGTTCCAGCCGGCGCGGCCGCCGCTGATGTGGTCGAGCGACGCCAGCATCCGGGCGGCGTGGAACGGTGTGTAGAACGTGGTGGACACCGTCGTCACCAGTCCGACCCGCTCCGTCGCCCGCGCCATCGCGGACAGCGCGGTGAGCGGTTCCAGGAACCACATGCCTCCGGACGCGGGGTCGCGCACCGAATGCCCGTCCGCGAAGAACACCGCGTCGAGGCAGCCCCGCTCCGCGGTCTGCGCCAACTCCTCGTAGTAGGCGATGTCGCAGAGTCGCTCCACCTGGGACGAGGGGTGCCGCCACGCGGCGCCGTGGTGCCCGCAGCTGTAGAGGAATGCGTTGAAGTGCAGTTGCCGGACGTCGGTCATGTCAGTCCTTGACCAGTCCGCCGTCGACGACGAGGTTCTGGCCGGTCACCGACCGCGACCACGGGGACGCGAAGAACAGCACCGCGTCGGCGAATTCGTCCGGGGTGGTGACGCGCTGCAGCGGGGTGCTCGCCGCGATGAGGTCGAATACCTCGTCGGGAGTGGCGGCGCTCGCGTCGGTGGTGCGGAGCAGCCCGCCCGAGACCATGTTGACGGTGATGCCGTCGGGACCGAGGTCGGCGGCGAGGGTGCGGGTCAGCGACAGCGCGGCGGCCTTGGCGGCCGTGTAGTCGTGGTACGGGACGACGGGGTTCTGGAACAGGTTGGTGCCGATGTTCACGATCCGGCCGAACCCGAGCGAACGCATGCCCGGCAGCGCGGCCTGCGTCGTGTGCAGCGTCGCCTTCACGCTGCCACGCAGCTGCGAGTCGAAGGACTCCCACGTGATGACGTCCGCCTTGTCGCGTGCGTCGCCGTTGAAGGAGAAGTCGGCGAGCGCGTTGTTGATCACCGTGGTCACCGGGGAGCCGAAGTGCTCCGCCGCCGCGGAGAACAGGGCGGCCACCTGTCCGGCATCGGTGACGTCGGCCCGGAGCGCGACCGCACGGTCCGCGCCCAGGGAGGCCGCGAGTTCTTCGGCCGCGTCCCGGCTGTTCCGGTAGTTCACGATCACCCGCGCGTTCTGCGCCGCGAACGACCGCACGATGGCGGCGCCGAGGCCCCGCCCACCGCCGGTCACCAGGACGATCTGCTTGTCGAGCTGCATGCTGTCACCTTCCGTTCGGTCGGCGACGAGACATCGGATGAGCGCATACGGGCGTCTCCGCGACATCCCTTCGCCGGCATTACCCAGTTCAGGTTCGACGGGTCTGTTCTCAGCCGTCCGGCTCGTCGCCGGGCAGCACCCCGTGTCACTGGCCAACAGTGTAAGCGCAATCACCGATTCCAGTTCTTGGTTGTGCACAACCTAGTTGTGTGCAACTATTCAGTGGTGACCGACAACCTCACCCTCGACCGCCAGGTGTGCTTCGCCCTGTACTCGGCTTCCCGGGCCATGACGGCGAGATACCGGTCGATGCTCGACTCGCTGGGAGTGACCTACCCGCAGTACCTCGTGCTGTTGGTGCTCTGGGAACGGGACGGCCGCGGAGTACGTGAGATCTGCGACGCCCTCGACCTCGACACCGGCACGCTGTCTCCACTGCTCAAGCGGCTCGAAACCCTGGGCCTGGTCGAACGCCGGCGCTCCTCGGCCGACGAGCGCCGGGTCGGGATCCATCTCACCGAGAAGGGTGCGGCCCTCCGCGCCGCCGCGGAGGGCATCCCCGCCGAACTCGCCGACTCGACGGGAATGGAGATCGACGAACTCGTCGCCCTCCGGGACACCCTGTCGCGGCTCACCGAGTCACTTCACAGCTTCACCACCCCTACAGGAGAGAAGTAACCATGAAGATCGTCTACACCGCCGAAGCCCTCGCGACCGGAGAAGGCCGCAACGGCCACGCTCGCACGTCCGACGGCAAGCTCGACCTGAACCTCGCGATCCCCACCGAGATGGGCGGGTCCGGCGACGGCACCAACCCCGAGCAGCTGTTCGCCGCCGGATACGCGGCCTGCTTCCACTCCGCGCTCCAGTTGGTCGGCCGTCAGGCGAAGGCGAACGTCGCCGACTCGGCCGTCGGCGCCCGCGTCGGCATCGGCCCGACGGACAGCGGCGGATTCGGTCTCGCCGTCACTCTCGAGGTTTCCCTGCCCCACCTGCCCCGCGCCGAGGCGCTCGAGTTGACCGAGAAGGCACACCAGGTGTGCCCCTACTCCAACGCCACCCGCGGCAACATCGACGTCACCCTCGAGGTCACCGAAGACTGAGCAACCCTGACGGGCGTCGCGTCACCCGAACGTGAACTCGACGCCCGTCAGGTCCTCCGACAGCGCCCACAGCGCCCGCGCGGTGTGCTCGTCCCGCGACTTCTTGTTGGAGCCCACCACCTTCGGATGGCCACGCTGCTCGAACAGGCCGTCCGGCCCGATGTAGCTGCCACCGATCACGTCGGATGCCGTTGCCGCGTACAGCATCGGCAGCGCCCCCATCTCCGCCGACTGCGCGAAGATCCGGTTGCCGACGGCCATCAGCTTGTCCTGCACCGACTCGGTGTGGGCCTGCAGATTGGTCGATGCGTAACCGGGGTGCGCGGCCACCGCTTTGACGGGTGACCCCGCCGCGGACAGCCTGCGCTGCAATTCGTACGTGAACAGCAGATTCGCGAGTTTCGACTGCCCGTAGGCGCTCCAGCGGTTGTACTTGCGGCGTTCCCAGTTGAGGTCGTCGAGGTGAACCGTTCCCGCCTGATGTGCCGCACTCGACATCGTGGCGACCCGATCGGTGATCTTGTCGAGCAGCAGGCCGGTCAACGCGAAGTGCCCGAGATGGTTTGTGCCGATCTGCATTTCGAATCCGTCGGCGGTCGTGCGCTGCGGAACCGCCATCACGCCGGCGTTGTTCACGAGCACGTCGACGGACTCGACGCCGGCGGCGAACTCGCGCACCGAGGCGAGGGCGGACAGATCGAGGCGGCGCACCTCGGCGTTGTCACCGATCGACCGTGCGACGACCTCCCCCTTGTGGGTGTTACGGCAGGCCAGCACGACGTGCGCCCCCGCCTTGCCCAGGGCCCGCGCGGCCACCTCCCCCAGACCACTGTTGGCGCCCGTGACGACGAACGTGCGGCCGCTCTGATCGACGATGTCCGAAGCTGTCCACTTGGTCATGGCGTCAACCCTACGGATCTCGGGAGTTGGCGTGAACGTTTCACCACGCCTGCGCTCCGACCAGCGGCAGATTGAGGAAACTCGGCCGATCCGGGGACAACGCGACGTGCTGCGGCTTCAGTTGGCTGTCGGCCAGAATCGGTCCGAGCGGCAGGTACCGGGGGACGCTGCCCGCGTACACGTCGACGCGCAGCCGGTGCCCCGGCGCGAGGACGGCGTCGGTGGGCACGAAGTTGATGTCCACTGGCGTCACTTCACCCGGCACCAGCGGCTGACGCGCGTCCACCGTCAGATAGTGGTGCGGTTCGGTGTAGTCTCCGTTCGCCGACTTGGTGCTCTTCGAATCGTCCACGGCCCGCATGGAAGCGGTGAGCGCACCATTGGTGAGCGGGGTCGACGTGCCGTCCGGTGCGACGTCGTTCAGTGTCACCGCCCAGAATCCGTCCGGGGCGTCGAGCACCGTTTCGAGGTGCAGATTGACCGGACCCGACAGCTCGGTCGGCTGCGCGACGGGGGCGCTGGTGAACGTCAGTCCCTCGGCCTCGGCGAACCGGGAGTCCTTGCTGCACACCGATCCGAAGACGACGGCCGCGCCTGCGGTGCCCTGTGCTCCGTCGCGGGAACAGAGCCCACGAAGGCCGGGTGCGACGGTGAGTCGTGCTGCGTCGCCGGGTTTCGCCGACACCAGGCTGCCGTCGTGGGCGGCGTGCCCGGCGGTGCCACTGGGGGCACCCGACAGGTACATCCGCTGGTAGTCGACACCGGCCCGCGGAAACTGATCGGTGGTGGTCCAGCCGTTGCCCTGCTGGTACAGCGTGACCGGGCCGTACTCGTCGATGCCGTTGTCGATGCCCTTCAGCCACTTGTCGAACCAGGCGCGTTCGAGGACGTCGAGTCGTGGCGGCGCACCCTGTTCACCGAAGCCGCCACCGAACGAGATGTGGTAGGCGTCGCTCATGATCAGCTGCTTCTCACCGGCAGGCAGTGGGATGTCGTTGTAGACCCGCGGCTCGCTGTTCGTGAAGATGTCGTGCCACGCGCCGTAGAGCATCGTCGGCACCTCGATGTTCGCGGCCTGCGCCTTCCGCTCCTCGTAGAACTGGCCGTCCTGCGCCACCCGCAGCGTGCCGGGGTCGAGACCGTTGATGTCCGGCGCGGTCATGGCCTCGATCAGTGCGGGAAACAGTGTCAGCGGATCCCGCAACCGATCCTGCAGCCACTGCTGGTCGAAGCGTCCCTGCGCGATGGCCTGGACGTCGGGAACGAACTTGAGACCGTTGACCAGCGACAGCCACAGCGGCATGAATCCCACGCCGAGACCACCGCCCGTTCCGACGATGTCGCGGAGCAGATCGTTGCCCGGTTCGGTCGGGAAGATGGCCTTCAACGCCGGCGGCTGATGCCCCGCGGCCTGCAGCGAGTTGATTCCCGAATAGGACACCCCCGCCATGCCGACCGTGCCGTCGGACCATCCCTGCTTGCTCATCCAGTCGATGATCTCGACGGAGTCCTGTTGCTCGAGCGGACCGAGCGCCTGCCATTCCCCCTGGGAGAAGCCGGTGCCCCGCGCATCGACCACCACCTGGGTGTACCCGTTCCGGACGAGGTCGCGGTTGATGCCGAAGACGCGCATGCCGCCACCGGTGAGCACCTTCGCCGCTTCGCCGACACCGTCGAACGGGGTTCCGGCGAGATCGAACGAGTTCACCAGGTCGACGACGGTGTCCTCGAGTCCCGGCACCGCGAACACGGAATCGACGACGTTGCCGACCAGCTTCGTGTACGGCGTGACATTGAGAACCGACGGCATCCTGGTGTCGATCGGCGTGCCGGAGGCGTCCGCGGGGCGATAGACGTTGGCCTTCAGCACCGTTCCGTCGCTCATGGTGATGGGGACATCCCAGTCGATCGCGATCACCGGGTACTCGGGCGGCGCGTCGACCGCCGCGTTCCACGCGGCCCCGGCCGCCCCACCCGTCGGATCCGCCGACGCCGTCACCGTGGGCACCACCGCGAGCCCCACCCCCATCGCCAGAGCGACTGCCACCGCACCCGGTCGAAACGCCCATCGACGCACGATCACTTCGAACCCCCGTGAAATCCCGATGACGCGCCTCAGCGGCCAGTCAGGGTGGCCCGCGTCACAAACTTACCGGATAGTAACCTCGAGTCCCCCGGCGGTCAACGGCGGATTTCCGCAGCCTGTCGACTACCGTGACGAGGTGCCCGACGCCCCGCTTCCCGTCCGCGACGGCCTCAACCCGACGCGGCTGAGGATGCCGGACGACGGCGCGTGGCCCACCGTGCTCGAGTACCTGGTCGCACGTTTTCCGCACGACGAGACCCGCCTCCGCGAGAAGGTCGCCACAGCGGAAGTCGTCGACGAGCGCGGGCAGCCGATCACCGAGGACACCCCGTTCGCCCCCCGCAGATTCGTGTACCTGTACCGGGATCCGCCGGTCGAGAAGCGGGTCCCGTTCGAGATCGAGATCCTGCACCGCGACGAGGATCTCCTCGTCGTGGACAAGCCTCACTTCCTGGCCAGCACCCCGCGCGGCGCGTACATCGCCGAGTCGGCGCTGGTCCGGTTGCGCCGAGACCTCGACCTCCCGGAACTGACACCCGCGCACCGGCTCGACCGGTTGACCGCCGGGGTGCTGATCTTCACGGTGCGGCGGGAGGTCCGGCGCGACTACCAGTCGCTGTTCGACCAGCGCCGGGTGGTCAAGGAATACGAGGCGGTCGCGCGTTACGACCCCGATCTCCCGCTACCCGCCACCGTCCGCAGTCGAATCGTCAAGGAGCGGGGCGTCCTGAAGGCGTACGAGGTGGACGGTCCCGCCAACAGCGAGAGCCGCATCGAACTCCTCGAGGTCCACGGCGACGCGGCCCGGTACCGGCTGCTGCCGCACACCGGCAAGACGCACCAGTTACGGCTGCACATGAGTTCGCTGGGTATCCCGATCCACGGCGACAACTTCTATCCCGACTTCTACGACGTTGCCGCCGACGACTATTCGACGCCGCTGCGGCTGCTGGCCCGGTCCGTCGAGTTCGTCGACCCCTACTCCGGCGTCACGCGACGCTTCGCGAGCGTCCGGAGCCTCGACTGGCCGAGCTGACCTCGGATTCTTTCCCCCGGCCCGCTCAGCCGGAAGGATGGTGACATGAGTACCGCGACGTCCGTCTCCGAAGTGGAACGCAAGTACGAGGCCGGTTCGGAGCAGCAGATACCCAGCCTCTCGGGACTGCCCGGTGTGGACGGCGAACCTCTGCTCGACTCGATCCAGCTGTCCGCCCTGTACTACGACACGGGCGAACTCCTGCTGCTCCGCGCCGGAATCACCCTCCGCCGCCGGGWGGGCGGCGACGACGCCGGCTGGCACCTGAAGATCCCGGCAGGTGCGGACGAGCGGACCGAGCTGCAGCTGGCGCCCGACGCCGAGCTCCCCGAGACGGAAGTGCCCCGGGAATTCGCGGAACTGCTCACGGCCGTCACCCGCGGCGCCGCCCTGAACCCGGTTGCGCTCATCAGCACCGACCGCGAACGGCAGCGGCTCGTGGACGCGGCGGGGACGACGCTCGCCGAGGTCGTCTCGGACGTCGTGATCGCCGCCGTCCCCGAGACGGGGACCGGATCCGACGAGCGGGTGTGGCGCGAGATCGAAGTGGAGCTCGGGGCCGGAGACCGAAACCTGTTCGACGCCATCGACTCCCGGCTGACGGACGCCGGGATAGCCCGGTCGGACGCGCCGTCGAAGTTGCGGCGGGCGCTCGGCGACGCGGTGACCGGCACCCCGCGCCCCGCGCGCAGGAAGAAGGGGTCCACTCCCCGGACACTGCTACTGGAGTATCTGGCGGCGCAGAAGGATTCTCTCGTGACGGCCGACCTCGGCGTGCGGCGCAACCTCGAGGAGTCCGTCCACGACCTCCGGGTCTCGGCCCGGCGCATCCGGAGTGTCCTCCAGGTGTACGGGTCCAGCCTGCGTGACCAGGAAACGGTCGACGAGTTGATCGTCGAACTCCGCTGGGTCGGTCAGGCCCTCGGCTCGGCGCGGGACACCGAGGTGCAGTGGAGCCGGCTCGTGGATCGGCTGGGCGGCGCCGAGGAAATACCCGATCGCGAGGTCGTGCGGGCGCGCCTCGACGAATACTTCTCGGGACTCGCCGCGACGGCCCGGCCCGCGGCCCTGGCCGCCCTCAACTCCCAGCGCTACCTCGACCTGCTCGCCGGGCTCGACACATTCCTCGTCGCCGTCGAGGCGTCCGGGGACGGCGGCCCGTCGAAGAAGGCCGTGACGAAATCCCTGCGCACCTTGTCGAAGTCCGTCCGTAAGCGCGTGCGGAAGACGGCGGCCGCGACCACCCGGGCCGAGCGCGATGAACTGACGCACCGAGCGCGCAAGCGCGCCAAGCGAATGCGCTATGCGATCGAGGCGACGAGGTCGCTGGCACCGAAAGCCTCCGACCGCGCTCAGACGAAGTTCAAGGGCTTTCAGGACGTGCTCGGCGAGTACCAGGACGCGGTCGTCGCACGGGACCACATCCTCGCGATGGTCGCGGAGGATCAGCACTCCGCCGAGTCGAGCCTGGGCCTCGGAATGCTCTTGCAACGTGAGCTCGATCGCGGCGACACCCTGACGCCGCTGGTGAAACCCGAGTGGAAGACCGCGAGGAAGGCGGCCCGAAAAGTCTGGAAGTAGGGCACAGTCGGGGAGTACCCAACAGCGTGAGCGAAGGGAGCCAGACGTGAGCACACCCGCCAGTCATTCCGTCGTCGTCGGCCTGGACGGATCCGACGCCTCCACCGCCGCCGCCCTGTGGGGCGCCGCAGTCGCGTCGAAGTGGGGTGCCACGCTGTCGCTCGTGCACGCACTGCCACAGGACGGTCCGCTGTACAGCCCCGCTGCGATCATGCTGGAGTCGCAGTTCCTCAGTCAGCTGCGTGAGGACGGTGAGGCCATCATCGGGACGGCGAAGCGGCTGCTGGGACCGAAGTTCCCCGGTCTGGAAATCGAGACGACCATCAGTCCCGGTCCGGCGGGCACCGCACTGCTCGAGGCCGCCGACTGGGCGCGGTTGATCGTGCTCGGATCCACGGGAACGGGAGCGATCCGATCGGTGCTGCTCGGCTCGACGGCGCTGCACGTCGTCAACCGCGCACCCTGCCCGGTGACCGTTCTCCGGGGTGAAGTCACCACACCCGACCAGCGTCCGGTGGTCGTCGGGGTCGACGGAAGCGACCTCAGCCGCGACGCGGTGGCCCACGCATTCGAGTACGCGTCGTTCTTCGAGGCGCCGCTGACCGCCGTCCACACGTGGCAGGGCTCCCCCACGCTCGGCGCGGGCGGCACCGGCATGCTCGTCGACTGGGATGCCGTGAAGCAGGAAGAGGAGGCGCTGCTCTCCGAGGCCCTCGCGGGCGAATCGGAACGATACCCGGACGTGTCTGTGACCAGGGTGGCCGAGCAGGGCGCCGCAGCCGACGTCCTCCTGCGGCATGCGGGGGACGCTCAGCTGATCGTCGTCGGCAGCCACGGCCGGGGACCGTGGCTCGGCGCATTGATGGGCTCGACGAGCCAGAATCTGCTCCACCACGCGAAATGTCCGGTCATGATCTGCCGGAGCGAGTGACTGTCGCCCGAAGCTAGGCGATGCTCGTCCCCACCAGCTGGCCGATTCCGTACGTGACGATCATCGCGAGTGCCCCGCCCAGCACGACGCGGAGCACTGCCCGGGTGCGCTGTGCGCCGCCGAGAGCCGCGCTCACGGTGCCCGTGAGCGCCAGCGCGACCAGCACCGCGACGAACGCCACCGGAATGCGCAGGTGCACAGGCGGTAGGAGAATCGCCAGCAACGGGATCAGGGCGCCGAGCGTGAAGGACAGCGCCGAGGACCCGGCGGCCTGCCAGGGGCTGGTCAGATCGTCCGGGTCGATGCCCAGTTCGACGTCCACGTGGGCGGCGAACGCATCGTGATCGGTGAGTTCGCGCGCGACCGTCCGGGCGGTGTCGTCACTCAGCCCCTTGGCCTCGTACATCGCGACGAGTTCCTCGAATTCGGCGTCGGGGGTCTCGGTGAGTTCGCGCCGTTCTTTCGACAGCAGCGCGCGTTCGGTGTCGCGCTGGGTGCTCACCGAGACGTATTCGCCCAGCGCCATCGACACCGCGCCGGCCGCGAGACCCGCGAATCCGGCGGTGAATATTGCCGCTCGCTCGGTGGTTGCCGCGGCCACGCCGACCACCAGCCCGGCGGTCGACACGATGCCGTCGTCGGCGCCGAGGACACCGGCCCGCAACCAGTTGAGGCGGCTCGCCAGACTGGGCGCGTGCGGCTCGTCGGGATGCCCCGAGGGCTCGGCCCGCTCGGCGTTCTCTGCTGACATGCGTTCAGGCTAAGGCGAAAAGGCCTGGTCGGATAGCCAGGCTAGGCTGCGCTCGGCCGGGGTGAACCGTTTCCCCGCACACCGAAACCAAGCAGTTGCTAGGTTAGGGACGCTCGTCCCTCACACGCTTGGAGTTCCTCATGGCGACACCCGCCACCAGCACCCCCCGACGTCGTTGCGCCGCACTCGTCACGGGCGGCACCGGCGGCATCGGCTCCGCCATCGCACGGCAACTCGCAGCCCTCGGCCACGACGTGGCCATCACCTACCGATCCAATGCCGACGTCGCCGCGGACCTCGTCGGCGAACTGGAAGGCCGCGGCGTCGGAGCGCAGGCGTTCTCCGCCGACCTCACCGACCAGCCCCGCGTCGCGAGTGTCGTCAAGCAGACCGTCGAGCACTTCGGCGGCATCGGCATCCTCGTTCACGCCGCGGGACCGCACATTCCGATGATCCACCTGTCCGAGGTCGCTCCCCGGGACTACGCCGAACACCTCGAACAGGAGGCCGTCGCCTTCTTCACCGTCGTCAAGGCCGCCCTGCCCGCGCTGCGGGAGGCGTCCGGATCCGTCGTCGCGGTCACGACCGCGGCCACCAGCCGATTCCCGGTGCGCGACGGACTGTCGCCTGGCACGAAGGGCGCGATCGAACAGCTGGTCAAAGGATTCGCCGCCGAGGAGGGCCGCTACGGCGTCCGCTTCAACTCGGTCGGCCCGGGAATGCTCACCGACGGCATGGCCGAGCGGCTGATCAGCTCCGAAGAACTCGATCAGCGCGCACTCGACGCCGCCACGAGCCGGATACCGTTACGCCGATTCGGCACCGCCGTCGATGTCGCCGAGGCGGTCTGTTTCCTCGCGAGCGACCGGGCCGGGTTCGTCACCGGACAGAAGCTCGACGTCGACGGCGGATACACGGTGTGATCACCGGCCATGTGTAATGGACGCGTATGACTGACGCCGAAGACGCCCGCCCGACGCCCCGCAGGCGTCGTGTCGAATGGGTGATCGGCGGCCTCCTCGTCGTCGTGCTCACGGTGGAGATCGTCCTCATCTGGCCGGACCTCTCGGAGAGCGTCCAGAACCTCGGCGACCTCCACTGGGGATGGGTGGCCGCCGCCGTCGTGGCGTCGCTGGCGTCGATGTCCAGTTTCGCCCGCGTCCAGCGCTGCCTGCTGGGGGTCGCGGATGTGCACGTCAGACAGCGGCAGTCCCTCGCGGTGACGTTCGCCTCCAATTCGATGAGCGTGACACTGCCCGGCGGCCCCGTTCTGGCGACGACGTTCACGTACCGGCAGACGCGCCTCTGGGGTGCCTCACCGGTGGTCGCGACGTGGCAACTGGTGATGGCCGGCGTCCTCCAGGCGATCGGCCTGGCGCTCGTCGGACTGGCGGGCGCACTGCTCGTCGGGGCGAAGACCAACCCGTTCTCGCTGATCTTCACGTTCGGCGGCCTGTGCGCGTTCCTGGTGGTGGCCCAGTACGCCGCATCGCGACCCGACGCCCTCGAGGGTGTCGGCATCACCGCGCTGCGCGGATTCAACAGACTTCGAAAGAAGCCTCCCCTGAACGGTGTTCGCCAGTGGAAGCACATCGTGAACCAGATGAGCGCCGTCCGGATGGATCGCCGCGACACGGCCCGCGCGTTCGGGTGGTCGCTGTTCAACTGGATCGCCGACGCCTCGTGCCTCGCCTTCGCGTGCTACGCGGTCGGCGCACATCCCGGGTTCGCCGGACTCGCCGTCGCGTACGCGGCGGGCAACGCCGCGGGGTCGGCCATCCCGCTCCTGCCCGCAGGACTCGGTGTCATGGACGCGGTGCTCGTCCCCGCACTGACCGCCAGCGGAATGACCGGTGCCGAAGCGGTATCCGCGATCGTCGTCTACCGGCTGGTCAGCTTCCTGCTCATGGCCGCCATCGGCTGGATCGTCTTCGCGGCACGTTTCCGGGGCGCGCAACAGCAGGGCGAGGAGGGCCCGGACCTCGAACCGCTGTGGCGTCGCGGCACGTGAATACCTCCCGCTGAGAGAGAAACCCGGGCCGACTCGGCCGGCTACGGCCCTACGGTCGAGCCGTGACGGAACCGGAAACACGTGAGAAGCAGGTTGTCGTCGTCACCGGCGCGGCCTCGGGAATCGGGGCGGGAATCGCCCGGCACGCGCACGCCCGCGGTATGACCGTGGTGCTCGCCGACATCGACACGGCCGCACTGGACCGTCTGGCCGCGGACCTGGGCGGAGCCGCCCTCACCTGCGCAACGGACGTAGCGGACTCCGGGTCCGTCCACGCCCTGGCCGATCTCGCGTTCGACTCGTTCGGCCGGGTGGACCTGCTGTTCAACAACGCCGGAATCATGCGCGCCGGGTTCCTGTGGCAACTCGGCGAATCCGACTGGGACGCCGCCCTCGGTGTCAACGTCACGGGTGTCGTCAATGGGATCCGGGCGTTCGTTCCGCGCATGATCGACCAGGGCGGCGGCCGCGTCGTCAACACGGCGTCGGTCGGTGGATTCGCGCCCGGTCCGATGATGTCGCCGTACAGCGCATCGAAATTCGCGGTCGTCGCGATCACCGAGTGCCTGCAGATGGAGTTGAGCATGGTGGGCGCCCCCGTGTCCGCGAGCGTGCTCGCGCCGGGGCCCGTCGTCACGTCCGTGTTCGACAACCCGTTCGGGGCAATCTCCCATCCGGCCGTCGACCGGATGGTCGCCCAGATGCGCGAACTGCTGGGCACCGACGGACTCGACACCGACACGTTCGCCGAGTTGGTCTTCGCAGGCATCGATCGGGGCGACTTCTGGCTCGCACCGCAGGGTGAGCACCTCGACGCCATGGTGCGCCAGCACACCGCCACCATCCTCGAGCGGCGAGAACCGGTGATCCGGCAGTCGTTCCGCTGAGCTCGCGAACTAGCCGCCGAGGCGCCGGAACACGAGACGGACCGCGAGCCCGAGGTGAGCCATCACCTCGTCCACCGAGATGCGGCCGGCGACCCAGGACACCAGGCTCGACATCCAGACGTCGCCGATCACGCGGATGGCGTTCAGCTGGTCGTCGGAGATCTGCTCGACGCCGATGGTCTTGGCGAACATCTCGGTCATCAGGGCGCCGAACGCATCCAGTTCGGCCGAAGCCGACGCGTCCGCGAACATGAACGCCCGCACCAGCGCCTCGTATCGGGGCCGGTCCTTCTCGAGGACTTCCGTGTTCTTCCGGAGGACGAACAGGATCCGCTCGGACGGCGTGTCCCCCGGGATCGCGACGTCCTCGAACCGGGACCGCATCCCCTCGAACACCATCAACAGGCCCATCACCAGCATGTGGTTCTTCGACGGGAAGTAGCGGTACACGGTGCCCAGCGCGACTCCGGCCCGATCGGCGATGGCCCGCATCTGCACGGCGTCGTACCCGCCCTCGGAGGCGAGTTCCATCGCCGCGGCGACGATCCGCTGGTAACGCTCCCGCTGCGGGGCCTTGGCCCCCCGCGAGGGCAGCTGCCCGTTGCGAAGCAACGACAGTAGTCCGTCGCGGCCCGCTGTCAGCGGCTCTTCAGCACTGCTCATGGACGTCAGCCTAGCGACAGTCACCTCGGTGTCGTCCGGCGACGGCACCGGTTCCGGTCGTCACGATGTCCGGATTGCGTGAGGCCTCCCCCGGATAGACTCGCCTCGACCGCCGGAGGTTTCCCGTGCCCAGAGTTCATGTCGGACCCGAGGATCGTGTGATCCGGCTGCGCGACGGACGCCTGATGGGTTTCGCGGAGTACGGCGACCCCGGTGGATTCACCGTCGTGAACGCGCACGGCGGACTCGCCGGCCGCCTCGACGTCGCGCCCGCCGACCGGAGTGCTCGCGACGCGGGCATCCGTCTCCTGTCCCCCGACCGTCCCGGGATCGGACTGTCGGATCCGCAGCCGGGCCGGACGGTCCTCGACTGGGCCCGGGACGTCGAAGACCTCGCGAATCACCTCGGTGTCGGCCGTTTCGGTGTCATGGGGTGGTCGATGGGCGGACAGTACGCGCTCGCGGTGGGCTCTAGGGTCGCGTCGCGCGTGACCAGTGTCGCGGTGATCGCGGGTGCCCTGCCCCTCACCGAATCCGGGGTGTTCGCCCAGCTTCCCGCCGGGGACCGCGCGTTCACCCGGCTGTCCCAGCACGCCCCTCTGGTGGCGCGGAGCTGCTTTCGTGTCATGGGTGCCGTCGCGCTGCGTGCTCCGCGGCTGTTCCGGCGGCTCGGTGCCCGCGACCTCGGTGCTGCGGACGCGGCCGTTCTCCGCTCCGAGCCCGTCCGGAATTTCTCGCTCATGTCCGGTGAGGCACTCCGGACGGCGCCCGGGATGGTGGAGGACTACCGCGCGTGGATGCGGCCGTGGGGGTTCGCGCCCGAGGATCTGACCGTGCCGGTCGACGTCTGGGGTGGAAGCGACGACGAACTCGTGCCCACGCACTGGCCGCCCGCGCTCGCCCGCCGAATTCCCGGTGCCACGCTGAACATCCGCACCGGTGGCCATTTCATGGCTCACCTGCACTACCGCGAGATCCTCGGCACACTTCGGCGGCGCTCGGAGGGCTAGGTGGCTGCCGCCAGCTTGTCGAGCCATTCCCGCAGCACGAGGAGTTCGCCGGCGCTCAACCCGGACCGCCCCGCGTCGGCGTCGAGGGCGCGTGCGAGCGCGTCCGCCTTCTCGACCACCTCTCGGGAGGCCTCCGACCTCACAGCGTCGGGTGCCGGCCGGATCAGCCCGGCGATCACGTTGTCCCGCAGTTCCCGTGACAGGGAGAGGTCGGCCCGGCCCTCCGGCTGAGCGATGAGGTGCAGGGTCATGCCGACGTTCGCCGCCACGAATTGTCCGGCGGCGACTGCCGGCGTCACCCGCAGGCGGCCCTGCTGCGCGATCTCGGTCAGCAACTCGAGGAGCTTCGCCGCGGCGACGGAGGTCACCGCACACGGCTCCCCCGGGGCGATCCGGCCGTACAACAGAACGTAGAACGAGGGATTGTCGAGCCCGTAGCGGACGTGATCGTCCCAGCCGTGCCGCAGATCGTCGACCGGGTCGTCCTCTCGCCGATTCGTGCCCCGGATGTACTGGCCGAACCCGTACTCCACGACCGCGTCGAACAGGCCCTGTTTGCTACCGAAGTGGTGGTACAGCGTCGGGGCCTGGACGCCGGCGAGGTCGCAGACGGCCCGGGTGGACACGGGCTTACCTTTGGCCTCGTCGAGCAGTTCGGCCGCCGCCTTCAGCAGACGGTCCCGGGCGTTACCGGCCACACTCCTCGTTGTCACACCGCTATGCTACTTCTATAGCGTTGCTATACACGCCGTACTGCCTCACCCGGCAGGGACAGGGAGAACCCCATGAGTACCACCACGACACCCGAGATCGTCTCGCGCTACTTTCGGGCAGCCGACGCAGGAGATCTCGATGCGCTCACAGCCTGCTTCACCGAAAACGGGGCCGTGACCGACGAAGGCCGGACCGTCCGAGGGCGCGACGGCATCCGGCAATGGCGCAGGGACCTCGAATCGAAGTTCACCTACACGGTCGAGGTGACCGGAACGGAGACGGTCGCCGACGACAGCTACGTGGTCACCACCACGGTGGACGGTAATTTCCCCGGAAGCCCGGTGGAACTGAAGTACGAGTTCGTTCTCAGCGACGGCCTCGTCGACACACTGCGGATCGCGCCCTAGCCATAAGGGACAACGAAAAAACTCCGCTGTCGACGTTCTCGACAACGGAGCTTCGGTGAATCGTGGTGGCCAGGGCCGGGATCGAACCGGCGACCTTCCGCTTTTCAGGCGGACGCTCGTACCAACTGAGCTACCTGGCCGGACGGCACCCGAACCGAATGCCTATCGCATTGTGTTGCCGATACTCGGTATCGGCAACACACTTGCGACCCTGACGGGACTCGAACCCGCGACCTCCGCCGTGACAGGGCGGCGCGCTAACCAACTGCGCCACAGGGCCTTGCTTGTCCTGCTGTGCTTTACAAGTGTAAAGCGTTACTGCGTGTCACTTTTACTGCCGTCGAACCATACCGCATGCTCGACACCGGTCAAACGTACCCCCTACGGGATTCGAACCCGCGCTACCGCCTTGAAAGGGCGGCGTCCTAGGCCGCTAGACGAAGGGGGCCCGCCGGATTTCTCCGAACCAGTACCTCAACGGCGTTCCGTTGGGAGCTTGGATAGCTTAGGACACGGATCGAGAATTTCCCAAATCGCCAGGTCAGACTACGAATCGGGCAGTTCCGAACCGGAATCCGGCCATCCTTCCCTCGCGAACTTCTCCCACCATTCGGGTGAAGCCATCGCTTCGAGGATCACTTCGAGCGATTCCGCGAACCGCTCGCCGAGGTCACCCTCCAGTGCCGTCATGTCGGACATGTACCGCTGGCCGGCGAGAGACGCCGCCAGGACCCGGGTGAACTTCTCGGGGTCGGCGTCGGCGCGCAGCAGACCGTCGCGCTGAGCGCGGATCGCGAACTCGTGCGCGGCGCGCCCCCACACCTGCGAGCCGCCGGACTGCACGTCCGGATAGAACTCGGGTTCGACGATCAGCCGGAACTCGGCCCGCACGATGACGCTGGAATGGAAGAGCTTCGCCAGGTCGATCACGAAACCGTGGAGGGCTTCGAACGGCCCGATGTCCGTGCGACTCGTCCACCTGTCGGTCAGGGCGGTGAATTGCTCCACTCCGGATTGAAGGACGGCACGGGCGAGTTCCTCCTTCGATTGGAAGTGGAAGTACATCGCCCCCTTGGTGGCGTTCGAGCCCTCGAGGATCGTGTTGACCGACGCCGCCGCATAGCCGCGCTTCGCGAACTCGATCGCGGCCGACTCCACCAGCGCAGCGCGAGTGCGTCGCGCACGCTCCTGCTGACGTGCCATGACGGTGAATCCCTCTCCCAGATGTAGTAACCCCGCTTTTCGCCCTTCCGGGACGAGCGTGGAGCCATACATAACAGTATCCCCGTTTTGAAAGAACCGACAGAGCAGTCTGTAGATCATGGAAACTTCTCAGAAACCAACCCGAAGACCTTTATGGAGTTGAAACCGGACCGCTGCCGAAAACACACCAACGGGTGCGCTGCAGGGGGTGCGCACCCGAGCCGACGCATTTCACCCCCGCGCGGCGCGCCGTGCCGGGGGCCCTGTTTTCTCGGTCACCGTCTGCGCACTAGACTCTGGCCCCGCGCCCCTATAGCTCAGTTGGTAGAGCTACGGACTTTTAATCCGCAGGTCGTAGGTTCGAGCCCTACTGGGGGCACTCTCCCCTTACCCGGCACATGCCGGGTAAGGGGCACGAGCACTCACCCACGTCTCGGCGCTTCCGATGTCGGAGGCGCCCCGATCAGACGACGAACCGCCTCGACAGCGCTCTGCCGCCGCTGTGCCACCGTGCGCTCCCCCGACTTCCCCTCCGGCTTGCGTCCACCACGCGCGGTGGCCAGCGACAGGGCGATGTCGGTGATCACGAGCAGCAGCTCGCCCGCGTTCCACGACGGATCGACGAACCCCTCCTGCTGCCCTCGCCGGATCTCGGCGATCTTGGGCCGCAGCGCGAGGGTCCGCGCATCGCTGTCGGCGATCTGCTCGCGCATCTCCAGGTCGGCCCACTTCTGCAGCCTCGCGTTCTCGGGGTGCGCCACGTAGTCGTCGAACAACCGGCCCGCGTAGCCCGGCAGATCGTCTCCCCGCAGCGCCGTCTGCTCGGTCGTCTCGGCGATCCACTGCGCGATGACGGCGTCGAACAGCGCTTCCTTGCTGTCGAAGTACGCGTACAGACGGTCCTTGCTCGCTCGGGCCGTCTCTGCGATGCGGTTGATCCGGGCCCCGGCGACTCCGTGGTGAGCGAACTCCCCCTTGGCCGCGGCGAGGATCCGTTCTCGCGTGGCTTCTCCCGCTGTTCGCATTCCGACATCCTAAATTGCCCGTTGCCGAACCATCTGGTTCGGCGTAGCGTGCGCGGTTGACGAACAGTTTGGTTCGTAAACCTCACACCCCTCACCCCAAGGAACTCTTCATGGACATCGATCAGGCCCGCAGCACGTTCCACGAGCTCCGGGGGCGCGAGAGCGGCGTCTCCCCCGACGAACTCGACACCGTGTGGGCGGCGCTCGACACCGTCAGGGCCGAAGACATCCTCGGCAGCTGGAAGGGCGACGACTTCGCCACCGGCCACCGCCTCCACGAGAAGCTGTTCGCGAGCCGCTGGCACGGAAAGACGTTCCACTCCCTCGAGGATGCGAAGCCGTTGATCTGCCGTGACGCGGACGGCAACCTCTATTCCGACGTCAAGGCCGGCAACGGCGAAGCCAGCCTGTGGAACATCGAGTTCCGAGGCGAGGTCACCGCGACCATGGTGTACGACGGCGCACCCATCTTCGATCACTTCAAGAAGGTGGACGACTCCACTGTGATGGGCATCATGAACGGCAAGTCCGCACTGGTCCTCGACGACGGCAGGCACTACTACTTCCTGCTCGAAAGAGACTGAGTTCCAATGCAGGTCACAGCAGCGCTCTCACGCGGACCCGATTCCCCGTTCACGCTGGAGACGGTCGAACTCGACGAACCCCGCGCGGACGAGGTACTGGTGCGCATCGTCGCCACCGGCCTGTGCCACACGGACCTCTTCACCAAGGCGGCCCTCCCCCACACCCTCGGCCCCGCCGTCCTCGGGCACGAAGGTGCCGGAATCGTCGTGCACGTCGGGTCACGTGTGAATGGGGTGACGCCCGGTGATCACGTGATTCTCAGCTACCGCCACTGCGGTAACTGCGACCAATGCCGAAGCGCTGGTCCGGCATACTGCGTCGATGCGCACCGGCTGAACAGTTCGGGCAGGCGCGCGGACGGTTCGGCCACCGTCACCCAGAACGGCGAACCCGTGCGCGCCGCCTTCTTCGGCCAGTCCAGCTTCGCCGAACACGTTCTCGCGACTGCCGACAACGTCGTGGTCGTGGACAAGTCCGTCGACCTGACCGCCGCGGCGCCGCTCGGCTGCGGTTTCCAGACGGGTGCGGGCGCGGTACTGAACGTGCTCCGGCCGGTCAGCGAATCGAGTGTGGTCGTCTTCGGCGCGGGCAGCGTCGGGTTCGCCGCCCTGCTCGCGGCCCGATCATCCGGCGTCGCAACGCTTCTCGCAGTCGATCCGGTCCCCGCACGCCGTGCGCTCGCGGAAGAGTTCGGCGCGGTTGCGATCGATCCCGGATCGCAGGACGTGGTCGCCGCGATCCGTGCGGCGACCGGTGGGGGCGCCACCCACATCCTGGACACCACGGGGATCCCCGCCGTCATCGGCCAGGCGTTGTCGTCCCTGCGGGCGCG
Source organism: Rhodococcus sp. P3_B8 (assembly GCF_056402775.1). Taxonomy (NCBI): domain Bacteria; kingdom Bacillati; phylum Actinomycetota; class Actinomycetes; order Mycobacteriales; family Nocardiaceae; genus Rhodococcus; species Rhodococcus sp. P3_B8. The sequence continues at coordinate 56,997 of NZ_JBFUGT010000028.1, read as the reverse complement.
CGGCAGCGCGGTGGTCGTCGGCCTCGGCGCACCCGAAGTGGCGGTGAACATTCAGGATCTGATGCTGAGCGGCAAGACCCTCCGCGGCTGCGTCGAGGGCGATTCTTCGGTGCAGCAGTTCATTCCGCAGTTGCTGGCGCTGCACGCGGACGGGAAGTTCCCGTATGACCGTCTCGTCACCGAGTATCGATTCGACGACATCAACCGCGCCGTCGCCGATCAGGCCGCGGGCACGGTGATCAAGCCCGTGCTCGTGTGGTGAATTCGCTAGGGCGTGGCAGGTGACGGTCCGGTCGGCGGCCCGTCGCCCACCTGTCCGTCCTTCGCTTTCGTTTCTCTTCGCATCTCGGCGAGATCCTCGCCGCGCTTGCGGTACGTGAAGCTGACTCCGGCGACGCCGAGGAACAGCACCACTCCGATGATGGCGCCGGCGAGCGACGCGCCGCGGAATCCGGGCGCGTCGACGTCCATGATCCGTTCGCCCGCGTGCGCTGCGCTGTTGCCGCCGAGCACCACACTGAGCGTCAGCAGGTTGGGCAGCACCACCAGGACACCGAGGATCAGCAACACGATCTGCACCGGCTTGAACCGGCGCCGGCGGAACAGCCGCCACGCTCCGCGGACCAGCAGCAGCGGCAGCAGGGTGCACAGGGTGCCGAACAACAGTCCCCACAGGATGCCGCCGCCGAAGCTGCCGCCCGCCAGTCCACCCACGTTCTGAGCCCACGCCCGCGGCAGGTAGGCCGCGAGGATGAAGTAGGCGATGACCAGTACCACCAGCAGGACTGCGATGCCGATGGCCTTCTTGGCCCACGCCGGCAGGCCCGATTTCGCCGGTGTGGAAGTGGATGCGCTGTCCTCGGTCGTCATGACTGGTCTCCCTGCGTCGGCAACGGTTCTTCGTCCAGCACCTGCTCGGCCAGTCGCTTCGGGGCGACGAGCGTGTACGACGTCCTGATCCACTCACGGAGCTGTTCCCAGCGGGGCTCGCCCGCGTCCGCGACGTCCACTGCGATCCAGCCGTGTCTACCGAGACCGTATCCCGCGGGCTCGGCCCCTGGTTCCGTTGCGACGACCGCTTCGGCCTCGTCGACGCCGAGCTTCACCGTCAACCGGGTGGCCTCCACGTCACTGAACACGAAATTCTTCCCGCGCACCCGGAACGTCGGGTGTCCGTCCCATTGGGCGACGTCCACCCGCACGGCTTCGGGCAACTCGGCGACGATCTGTTCCAGGCGGCTCATGTTGTTGCCCATGTGACGATTGTCGGCAGCGCCCCGACCCACCGCAACCGGCATAACGGACACGCGGCGGTTCCGGGCGGGCTCGGCGGCGTCCTGGGTGGCCTGCTCGGCAAGGGTGCCGGCGGCGGACTGGGCCCGGGTGGCGATATTCACACCTGGGGTGAATCGAATTCCCAGGAGACCGACAGCTCGGACGAACAGGCTCCCACGCAACCGCCGACACGGCTCGAGTTACGGCGGGGAATCTGTGGAGACCGACAAATCTGTGATCGTCCACAACTGCCCGCGCGTCGCTGTGATGATCTCTCCCTGCGATGATTACGCTGGTCACCGCACACGCACGCTCATCAGTACACTGTCATGTAACGGTTCGCCGCGTGGCGGCGACACATCCCGGAAGATCCATTACGGATCGGTAACTTGGACGGTTCCCGGGCCGCCGACGGCGTTTACCAACCTACTTACGGTGCCGTAGGCTGAACAAAGTCAAATTGAGCTACTGGAGGCATTACACATGGCGAGGGATCTGACCCAACTCGAACTGCTGCAGGAGTTGTCGCCGGTTGCAGAAGAGAACGTCAACCGCCACATCTCCATGGCCAAGGAATGGCATCCCCACGACTACGTTCCGTGGGACGAAGGACGCAACTTCGCCGCGATGGGCGGCATCGACTGGGATCCCGAGCAGTCGCAGCTCGACGAGGTCGCCAAGGCCGCGATGATCACGAACCTCCTCACCGAGGACAACCTGCCGTCGTATCACCGCGAGATCGCCGAGAACTTCTCGCAGGACGGCGCGTGGGGAACGTGGGTCGGTCGCTGGACCGCGGAGGAGAACCGTCACGGCATCGTGATGCGCGATTACCTCGTCGTGACCCGCGCCGTCGACCCCGTCCAGCTCGAGCGTTTCCGCATGGAGCACATGACGAACGGCTTCGCTTCCCCCGCCGACGTAGACGCCGGCTTCCTCCACTCCGTCGCGTACGTGACGTTCCAGGAACTCGCCACCCGCGTCAGCCACCGCAACACCGGTAAGGCGTGCAAGGACCCGATCGCCGACAAGATGCTGCAGCGCATCGCCGCCGACGAGAACCTGCACATGATCTTCTACCGCAACATGTGCGGCGCAGCCCTCGACCTCGCGCCCGATCAGGCGCTCGAGGCCATCAACATGATCGTCCAGAACTTCCAGATGCCGGGCGCCGGCATGCCGAACTTCCGGCGCAACGGTGTGCTCATGGCCAAGCACGGCATCTACGACCTGCGTCAGCACCTCGAAGAGGTCGTGATGCCCGTCCTGCGCAAGTGGAACATCTTCGAGCGGACCGATTTCACCGCCCGCGGCGAAGAGGTCCGCGAGAGCCTCGGCAAGTTCCTCGAGAACCTCGAGGGCCAGGCCACCAAGTTCGAGGAGCAGCGCGACCGCATGCTGGCCCGCGAGGCCAAGAAGCGCGAGCAGAAGGCTTCGTGACGTAAACAGTTATCCTGTGCCCGGTACCGGATTCGGTACCGGGCACAGTTTTTGTTCCAGCACTTTCGCAGAGGTCGTCAATGTCATCGCTTCGTATCGGATCGCTCGAGCTGCGCAGTCCGGTGGTTCTGGCCCCCATGGCCGGGATCACCAATGTCGCGTTCCGCACGCTGTGCCGTGAGCTCGAGACGGAACGCGCGGGCAGCACGTCCGGCCTGTACGTCTGTGAGATGGTGACCGCGCGCGCTCTGGTGGAGCGGCAGCCCGCGACCCTGCACATGACGACGTTCGGACCGACCGAGACACCACGGTCACTGCAGCTGTACACCGTCGACCCCGACACCACGTACGCCGCGGCCAAGATGATCGTGGACGAGAACATGGCCGACCACATCGACATGAACTTCGGCTGCCCGGTTCCCAAGGTGACCCGCAAGGGTGGCGGCGCGGCGCTGCCGTACAAGCGCACCCTGTTCGGCCGGATCGTCGCCGCCGCCGTCAAGGCGACCGAGGGCACCGACGTCCCGGTGACCGTCAAGTTCCGCGTCGGTATCGACGCCGAACACCACACGCATCTCGACGCAGGCCGGATCGCCGCCGGCGAAGGTGCGGCCGCGGTCGCACTGCACGCGCGTACCGCGTCGCAGCGGTATTCCGGCACAGCCGACTGGAACGAGATCGCCCGGCTCAAGGAGCACGTCACCGACGTGCCCGTTCTCGGGAACGGCGACATCTTCGCCGCCGAGGACGCTGCCCGCATGATGGAGCAGACCGGTTGTGACGGCGTCGTCGTCGGCCGCGGATGCCTGGGCCGGCCGTGGCTGTTCGCGGAGCTGAGCGCGGCGCTGAACGGAAAACCGCAGCCCACTCCGCCGAAGCTCGGCGAGGTGGCCACGATCATCCGCCGGCACGCGGAACTCCTCGCCGATCATCACGGCGAGGACAAGGGCCTGCGTGAACTGCGCAAGCACGTGTCCTGGTACCTGCGCGGCTTCCCCGCCGGGTCCGAGCTGCGGGTCGCGATGGCCCTCGTGAGCACCCTGACCGAACTCGACGACCTCCTCGTCCAGCTCGATCCGACCATCCCGTTCCCCAAGGACGCCGAGGGACCGCGCGGACGACAGGGGTCACCCGGCACGGTCGCTCTCCCCGAGGGGTGGCTCGACGACCCCGACGACTGCCTGGTGCCCGCCGGCGCCGACCTCATGCATTCTGGTGGTTAGCACCACGAACGCGCGTCACCTCGCTACATGTGTGGAGCCTCGACGTTCGATAAGTACTATGGCTGGAATCCGTCGAGGCCGACGGAGGTCCGAGTCGGCGGAGAGGTCAGGTTGCATCGGTGGGTGATGATCACAGCTCGGACTCACCGACTCCCGAATCCCGTGCCCCCTGGGAGCGTCCTCTCGCGGATCCCAGCTACCGAGAAGCCCAGTCCGGACGGCCGCGGCGACTCCCGCCGCGTCAGCCACCGCCCGAACGGCGGCCTCCCGAGCAGACCGCGCCACCCGAACGGACCGCGCCGCCCGAGCACCGGGCGCAGGTAGAACGCGCCGAACCGTCCCGCCACGACAGCGGCCGGATCGGCCGCCGGGCCGCGGGTGGGCCCACCGAAGCGCTCTCCGTCGCAGACCTGGTGAAGAAGGTCTCCGGGGAGGAACCGAGCGCGCCGGACGATCCGGACAAGACCGAGATCATTCCCCCGATCGACGAGCGGCAGCCGCCGCCTCCCGGGGTTCCGCCGCGGGAGACCCCTCCGGCGCCGTCGCCCCCGGAGCCGCCGCAGAGCACACCTGAGCCCGAATGGGTCGCGGATTCCGCCGAGACCACCGCGGTACCGCAGGTGGTCGGCAACCCGGGTACCACCCGCCTGGCTCTCAGCAAGACCCGCAAACGCAAGCGTCTCCGTGCAGCAGGACGCGCCGTCGTCGCACTCGTGGCGGTGGTCGCACTCGCCGGAACCGGCATCGTCTGGGCTTACCTCCGCTCCACCGAGGGCAAGTTCGACCAGATCGCGGCACTCGACACGGAGTCGACCGACATCGTCGACGCCGTCGGGCAGACCGGTGACGAGACCTATCTCATCGTCGGCAGCGACACCCGCGCCGGTGCGAGCGGCGAAGTGGGTGCCGGAACCATCGACGATGCCGAGGGATCCCGCGCCGACACGGTGATGCTCGTCAACATCCCCGCCGACCGGAGCCGGGTGGTCGCGGTGTCGTTCCCCCGCGACCTCGACGTCGAGCGGCCCGTCTGTGAGGGCTGGGACAACGCCAGCGGCACCTACACCGAGGAGACGTTTCCCGCCGCCGACGGCGACAAACTCAACGCCACCTACGCACTCGGTGGACCGAAGTGCCTGGTGAAGGTGATCCAGAAGATGTCGGGACTCAAGATCGGCCACTTCGTCGGCATGGACTTCGCCGGCTTCGAGTCGATGGTCAACGAGATCGGCGGGGTCAAGGTCTGTACCACCCAGCCGCTCGAGGACGGCGTCCTCGGCACCGTGCTGCCGCAGGCCGGCACCCAGATGCTCGACGGCAAGACCGCACTGAACTTCGTCCGCGCCAGACATGTCGAGGCAGAAGGCAACGGCGACTACGGCCGCATCAACCGTCAGCAGAGATTCCTGTCCGCCCTGCTGCGGGGCGCCCTGTCCAGTCAGGTGCTGCTCAATCCCGGCAAGCTGAACGGCTTCATCAACGCGTTCACCCGCGACACGTTCGTCGAGAACATCGACACGAAGTCGCTGGTCACGCTCGGGCGTTCACTGCAGAACGTCGACGCGGGCGCGGTCACGTTCCTGACGGTGCCCACCGCGGGCACCACCGAGTGGGGCAACGAGATTCCGCGCACCGACGACATCAAGGCCATCTTCCGCGCCATCATCGACGACGAGGCGCTGCCCGGCGAGAAGCGTGCGGAACCCCTGCCCTCCGCCCCCGAACCGCAGGCAGCGCCGGCGCCGTTGTCGGTCCAGGCCGTCGACCCGTCCAGCGTGACCGTGCAGGTGTCGAACGCATCGGGTGAGTCGGGACTGGCCGCGACCGTGGCCGACTCGCTGGCCGCCGAGGGGTTCCAGATCTACAACGTCGGCAACTACACCGGAACCAGCGGCGAGACCGTCGTCCGGTTCTCGCCGGGCCACGAAGCCGAGGCGGCGACCCTGGCGTCGTCGTTCCCGGGTGCGGTGCTCGAATCGACCACCGGACTCGGGACGGTCGTCGAGGTCGCACTCGGTTCGAACTTCTCCGGGACCGTCCAGACGCCCAGCCCGATCGACACACCGCTCAGTATGTCGGGCGTGCGAGAGGGTCAGCCCGAGGACGTGGAAATCCCCGCGGACCTGGCGGTTGTGAACGCGGGCGACACGTCCTGCGAATGAGCGCCCGCCCGGTCGCTCGTTCACCCCACGTTCACCGTGTGATCGTGACTTGGTTTCCCGTGCACCGTAGGCTGTGACCTCATGCGCGTGGCTTACAACGAACAGATGACCGAGCTTGCCGACTTGCTCGGTGAGATGGCGGGGCTTGCGGGGGTCGCCATGGAGCGAGCCACCCAGTCGCTGCTCCAGGCAGATCTCTCCCTCGCCGAGCAGGTGATCGGCGAGCACGACAAGATCACCGAGCTCAGCACCATCTGCGAGGAGCGGGCGTTCGCCCTCCTCGCCCTGCAGGCGCCGGTCGCCGGCGACCTCCGCTCGGTCGTCAGCGGAATCCAGATCGTCGCCGACATCGACCGCATGGGTGCGCTGGCTCTCCACGTCGCCAAGATCGCGCGCCGCCGACATCCCAACCACGTGCTTCCCGAAGAGGTCAACGGCTACTTCGCCGAGATGGGGCGCATCGCCGTCTCCATCGGCGCCGCTGCCCGCGAGGTTCTCGAGACGCGCGATCCCGAACGGGCCGCGCGCCTGCGTGAAGAGGACGAGGCGATGGACGACCTCCACCGTCACCTGTTCACCGTCCTCATGGACCGGGAGTGGAAGCACGGCGTGGCCGCGGCGGTCGACGTCACCCTGCTCGGCCGCTTCTACGAGCGTTTCGCCGACCACGCGGTCGAGGTGGGCCGCCGGGTGATCTTCCTCGTCACCGGCAAGCTGCCCGACGAGACCCAGACGCCCGCCGTCGACGCCGACACCCTCACCTCGTACCCCGAACTGTAGAACTCCCCCAACACTTTTCGCGCGAACGGGACGCTCGTACGGTCTGACCGTACGAGCGTCCCGTTCGTTCGGCCGAGGTTCGCCCGAGGTCGCCGTCCGCAGACGCGAGAACGCCCCGACCGCGGTACCGGCCGGGGCGTTCTCGTGTGTGTCGCTCTATCCGAAGCGGCCCGAGATGTAGTCCTCGGTGGCCTTCTGCGTCGGGTTGGAGAAGATCTTCTCGGTGTCGTCGATCTCGACGAGGCGGCCCGGCTTGCCGGTGGCCTCGAGGTTGAAGAACGCCGTCTGGTCACTCACGCGCGCCGCCTGCTGCATGTTGTGGGTGACGATCACGATGGTGAAGTCCTTCTTCAGCTCCGTGATCAGGTCCTCGATCGCAAGGGTCGAGATCGGATCGAGCGCCGAGCAGGGTTCGTCCATCAGCAGGACGTCGGGCGAGACCGCGATGGCCCGGGCGATGCACAGACGCTGCTGCTGACCGCCGGAGAGTCCGCCGCCCGGCTTGTCGAGACGGTCCTTGACCTCGGTCCACAGGTTGGCGCCGCGCAGCGACCGCTCGGCCACCTCGTCGAGACGCTTCTTGCTGCGCTCGCCCTGCAGCTTCAGTCCGGCCACCACGTTGTCCTTGATGGACATCGTCGGGAACGGGTTGGGACGCTGGAACACCATGCCGATCGTCTTGCGGACGCCGACCGGGTCGATGCCGGAACCGTAGATGTCCTCACCGTCGAGCAGGATCGAACCCTCCACGCGCGCACCGGGAGTCACCTCGTGCATGCGGTTCAGCGAACGCAGCACCGTCGACTTGCCGCAGCCTGAGGGGCCGATGAAGGCGGTCACGTTCCGCGGGGGGACGGACAGCCCGACATCGGCGACGGCGTGGAATTTGCCGTAGTAGATGTTGACGTCCTTGAGATCCAGACGCTTGGCCATTACCGGCTCCCTACTGATTGGTGTTCGAAATCGAGTGTATGTGTCACTTGCTGCGGACCTGTGAGAAGTGGCCGATGACCTTGGCCAGGATGTTGAGGATGGCGATGAGGAGGATCAACGTCAGCGCCGCACCCCAGATGCGGTTGGTACCGGCATCGGTCGGGTTGTTCATCTCGGCGACCATGACGCCGGGCAGCGTGCCCATCTCGCCACCGAACAGGTTGAAGTTGATGAAGGGTGCGTACCCCACGAGGATCAGCAGCGGCGCAGTCTCACCCATCACCCGGGCCAGCGCCAGCATGACGCCCGTGATGATGCCGGGCAGTGCGGTGGGCAGCACGATCTTGGCGATCGTCTTCCACTTCGGAACGCCCAGCGCGTACGACGCCTCGCGCAAGTCCTGCGGAACGATGCGGAGCATCTCCTCCGTGCTGCGGACGACGACGGGAACCATCAGCAGCACCAGGGCGAGCGCAACGGCGAAGCCGGACTTGGGGAAACCGAACGTCGCGATCCACAAGGCGTAGATGAAGAGGGCGGCCACGATGGACGGGACACCGCTCAGGATGTCGACCATGAAGGTGGTCAGCTTCGCGAGCCGCGACTTCCGGTCGGCGTACTCGACGAGATAGATCGCAACGAACAGTCCGAGCGGAATGGACAGCACCGCGCAGACGATTCCCTGCAGAATCGTGCCGATCAGCGCGTGGTAGATGCCGCCGCCCGCCGCCGAGGAAGTCAGTCCGCTGAGCGAGTGGGTGAACCAGGTGGCCGACGTCAGGGCAGGGATTCCCTTGATGACAGCGGTGACCAGGACCCACACCAGTGGGACCAGCGCCACGAGCACTGCCAGCGTCACGAGGACGGTGGCGGTGAGGTCGGTGATGCGTCGGCGGACACCGACCCCCTGGAAGGTGGGGGCCTTGACCGGCTTGTCGAGGGTCGCGGTCATGGGTCAGTCCTTCTTTCCTGCGATCACGGCGCGGGCAGCGGCGTTCACGACGAAGGTGAGCACGAAGAGCACCAGACCTGCGGCGATGTAGGCGCCGGCCTGAATGTTGTTGTTGAACTCCGCGTAGCCGAGAGCGATCTTGGAGGCGATGGTGGCGCCGCCGTCGAACAGTGACCATCCGAAGGGCTGCGACGTGGTGCGCAGGATCAGGTATAGCGCCATGGTCTCACCGAGGGCGCGACCGAGGCCGAGCATCGATCCGCTGATGTAGCCCGACTTGCCGAACGGAATGATCGTGGTTCGCACCACTTCCCAGCGGGTGGCACCTAGCGCGAGCGCCGCCTCGATCTGGGGCGTCGGCGTCTGCACGAACACCTCGCGGGTCACCGCGGTGATGACAGGAAGGATCATCACGGCGAGGACGATACCTGCGGTGAAGATGGTGCCACCGCCGGTGATGGAACCGCTTCCTGTCGCGAACAGTGGGAACCAGCCGAGCTTTTCGTTGAGCCACATGGCAAGCGGTTTGATCGCGGGAGCGAACACCAGCAGGCCCCAGAGGCCGTAGACGATCGACGGCACGGCGGCCAGCAGGTCGATCACGTACGCCAGCGGACGTTTGAGCCAGTTCGGCGAGTACTCGGTGAGGAAGATCGCGATGCCGAGTGCGACGGGCATCGCGAGGATCAGAGCGAACAGCGAGACGAGCACCGTCACCTGGAACAGGTCGAGAACACCGAACGCCATGGCGTTGATGTTCTGAGTGACCCACTCGCGGCTGGTGAGGAAGTTGACCTGGTTCCTGCTCAGCGCGGGAACTGCGCGCCAGATCAGGAAGATGCCGATCGCGGCGATGAGAATGGAGATGAAGACGGCCGAGGTGGTTGCGAGGGACTTGAAGATCCGGTCCCCCGGCCTCGCGACGGACTTGCCGCGCGGTACACCTGTCGGAGTCGGGGCTTCGGCCTTGGTGGTACTCAACTCGGCCTCCGGGGTGCCGTTCGGACCGCCCACCCCGACTCCGCCAGAAGCGGAGCCGGAGGCGCGAGGTGCTGATTCGATGTGCGCTTCACTCATCTGCGCTCGCAATCTTTCCTGGTCAGAATATCGAGTCATGGGCGGGTCCGAACTACTAACGGTACGATCAGCCGATTGCGGCGACCGACGCGTTCAGCTTCTCCTTCATGGAGTCGGGCAGCGGCACGTAACCCTGCTCGGCCAGGTTGTCCTGACCCTCGTTGGCCGCGCTGGTCAGGAACGACTTGACCGCTGCGGAGGTGTCGGCGTCGTAGCCCTTCGAGCACACGATCTCGTACGTGGCGAGCACCAACGGGTACGCACCCGCTTCCTTGGTACCGAAGATCGAGCCGAGGTCGAGGGTCAGATCGCCCACACCCTCACCCTTGAACTGCGCACCCTCGATCGCCTTCGCCGCGGACTCGTCGGACAGCGCGACGGGGCCGGAGCCGGTGTCGATCTGTGCGGCAGACAGCTTGTTCTGGTCGGCGTAGGACTTCTCGACGTAGGTGATCGAGCCCGGCGCGGAGGCCACTGCCTGCGCGACACCGGCCGAACCCTTGGCGCCCTCACCGATTCCGCCGGTGAAGTCGGAGCCTGCACCGGTGGTCCAGGCGCCGTTGGAGGCGGCCGTGAGGTACTGCTGGAAGTTGTCGGTGGTTCCCGACGAATCCGAGCGGATGATCGCGGTGACGTCCTGGTCCGGCAGGGTGGCGCCCGGGTTGAGCGCGGCGATGGCCGGGTCGTTCCACTTCTTGATGGTGCCGTTGAAGATCTTGGCGGTCACCTCGCCGTTCAGCACCAGGTCCTCGACGCCGTCGAGGTTGTAGGCGACAGCGACGGGTCCGAAGACGAGCGGAAGGTTCCAGGCCTCGCCGCCGACGCAACGGGCCTTGGCCTGCTCGGCCTGCTCGGCCTTGATCGCCGAGTCGGAGCCGGCGAAGTCGATCTGGCCCGCGATGAACTGGGTACGTCCGTCGCCGGAACCGCTGGGGTTGTACGCCAGGTTGACGGTCTTGCCCTTTTCCTGGCAGACGGAGATGTAGGTGGAGACGAACTGGTCCATGGCGTTCTTCTGGGCCGAGGAACCGGCCGAGGAGAGGTTGGCCTTGCCCTCGCACGTCGCGTTGGACGCCGCTGCGTCGACGCCGCTCGACGCCGCGTTGTTGTCGCTGCCACACGCGGCCAAGGTCATGGCACCCAGGGCCACTGCACCGAGCAGGGCGCCATTGCGCTTGAGATTCACCTAGTCCTCCGGAAATACCGTCTCGCCCGCGATCGGGCGGCGACATGAGGTGCGTTTCTTTGAAATCTGCACCAGGCAACACGGCGCTGCCCACGGAGAAACCTAGGGGTAGCTAATGTCCAGTTGGACCACGATCGGTGAACGGAAGGTGAACAGACCGAGCATTTGTCCACATTTCCGAGACGAACAACAGGTGCGGCAGTAGAGGAACGCCTCAGGCGCGGGCGTACGCGACGTCGGTGTGGAACCGCTCGAACCCCAGCCGGTCGTAGGTGTGCAGCGCCGACGCGTTGTCGCCTTCGACGTAGAGCAGCACCGCACCGAGCCCGCGGTCACGCAGGTAGTGCAGTCCGGCGAGCGTCAGCAACCGGCCGAGACCACGCCCTTGGGCGTCGGGGCCGATCGCCACCACGTAGACCTCACCGATGGCCGGCTCGTCGCCCTGCTTCGGGTGCACCTTGGTCCAGTGGAATCCGAGCAGTCTCTGCTCGTCCGAAGCGGCGAACGCCATGAACAGTCCGGACGGATCGAACCAGGCCTCCGAACGACGCTCGGCCATTTCACGTTCGGTCCACGACCCCTGCTCGGGATGCCAGGCGAAGGCGGCAGCGTTGACCCGCAGCACCTCGGGATCGTCCTCGACGCCGCGGTACTCGCGGAGTGAAACATCTTCCGGCACAACGAGTTCTGGGAGTTCCGCACCGGCGAGCGGACGCCGGAGCTGCAGAAGTTCGCGCGCACCGGTCAGCCCGAGGCGCTGCGCCACCGCCTGTGCCGCAGGCAGGTTTCCGTGCGCCCACACCCGGGCGTCCGGACCACCCTCGGACAGGACCTCGGTGACCAACCGGCCACCGATCCCCCGGCCACGGGCCTCGGGGTCGACGGCGAGTTCGGCCATCGCGGGATGATCCCCGTGACCCGGCTGCAGCTGCGCATACCCGACGATCCGATCGGCGTCGGTCTCCACGAGATGACGGACACCGGCGCTACCGGCGCCGGACACGGCGTGCACGCCCTGCTCCGACACCGGCGCGGTTCCATCCGCTGCCGTCGCGCGTTCGAGCAGTGCGGACACGTCCGCAGCTTGCTTGCCGTCGAGTCGATCAGTCCAGGACTGAACCGAAGCACTCACTGGATCGCCGGCCCTTCCGCGGATTCGAAGTCCGCATCCTCGGCGTCGAGGTCGTCGATGGGCGGCACCGGCGCACCCGACTTGCTGCGGGTGGGACGGACGGCCTTGTAGCCGACGTTGCGGACTGTACCGATCAAGGATTCGTACTCGCTGCCCAGCTTGGCGCGCAGACGACGCACGTGGACGTCGACCGTGCGGGTACCGCCGAAGAAGTCGTATCCCCACACCTCCTGCAGCAACTGCGCGCGGGTGAAGACGCGACCCGCGTGCTGTGCCAGGTACTTGAGGAGTTCGAACTCCTTGTAGGTGAGGTCGAGGGGACGGCCGCGCAGACGGGCCGTGTACGTGCCCTCGTCGATGACCAGTTCACCCAGCGTGATCTTGCCGGAAGCCTCCGGGCTCGCGACGCCACCGGTGCGTCCGACCAGCAGTCGGAGGCGGGCGTCCACCTCGGCCGGTCCGGTGCCCGGGAGCAGGATGTCGTCGAGGCCCCAGTCGGAATTGACCGCCACCAGGCCACCCTCGGTGAGGACTGCCACCACGGGAACCGCGGAACCCGTGCTGCCCAGCAGCCGGCAGAGGCCGCGAGCCGCCGCGAGATCGGTGCGCGCATCCACCAGGGCGATGTCGGCGGAGCTCGCTTCCAGGAGAGAGGACACCTCCGTCGGGGCAGGCCGCACCGAATGCGCCAGCAGGGCGAGGGCAGGCAGCACTGCCTCGGGGTTGGGGTCGGAGGTAAGAAGCAGTAGCTCCACACAGCCTCCCATCTCGTCGCCGTCGTACCCGGCCGGCAGACGGAATCGTTCATCCGCCGGTCCAGGTAGATCGACACTGAAGGTATCGACACTTTTGTCGGTGACAGAGTAGCGCGCCGCCGTCGGCGTTCGTTGCACCGAACCCCCGGCCGACCGGCGCGGAGGTTGCACCGACACTCCCCCGACCGGTGTCCGTCACAATGGGGCCGTGCGGAAACTCATCATCGGAATCGTCTTCCTCGTGGCTCTCGGTCTCGTCGTCGACTTCGGTTCGGCGGCCTACGCGGAGTACCGGGTGTCGCGGGAACTGCGGGCAGGGGCGTCCCTCACAGCGGATCCCGAGGTGACGGTTCACGGCTTTCCGTTCCTCACCCAGGCGTGGGACGGAAAGTACGAGAACATCGAGATCCGCGCCCAGGGAGTACAGAGTGACGTGGTGGGTGAGGTGACTATCGAGTCCACCCTCCTGGGTGTCTCCGCGCCGCTGTCCGACCTCGTCGACGGCTCCGTGAAGGCCCTTCCGGTCGATCACCTCTCCGGCCGCATGCTCATCGACGCCACCGACCTGGGACGCTTCCTCGACATCCCTGACCTGCAGGTTTCGGCCCCGCCGGCCAGCAAGTCGGACGGTACCGGGGGCTCCGGCGGCTCGGGGATGCCGACCGCGGGCGGCGTCGTCCTCACCGGCACCGTCCCCGTCGGGCCCATCGAGACCACCGTCAGCGTCCAGGCCGACCTGGTTCTCGACGGCGGTCAGGTGAAGATCGTCGCCAGCGACTTCTACTTCGGACCCGAAGGCCACGCCGACTTCACCATCCCCGAACCTCTCGCCCCCGCGATCCTCGGCCTCTTCACCCGGACGATCGACCCCCGGGAACTCCCGTTCGGCGTCCAGCCGACGGAGGTCTACGCGGAAGGCTCGCAGATCGTCATCGAGGGCGTCGGCAACAACGTCACGATCGACCTGAACGAACTGCAGAGCCGATGACCGGAATCACACTGTTACTGATCGCACTGTTCGCCGCCGTCGTGTTCGGGCTCGTCTGGCAACGCCGCCAGGGGACCGTCCGGAGCACCGGCAAGACTTCCGCGGTCGTGACCGACCGACGACGACTGCTCCTCGAGGCGGCGGGCGTCGGGCCGGCATCGCCCGAGCACCCTCGACGGGCCACCGTTCTCCACTTCTCCGCCGACTGGTGCGGACCCTGCGCGGCGGTGCGCAGGGTGGTGGGACAGGTCGTCGCGGACCTCGCCGGCGAGCCGGAACCTCCCGTCGAAGTGGAGGTCGACATCGACGAGTATCCCGCTCTCGCCAAGGAACTCGGCGTTCTGTCGTTGCCGACGACGTTCATTCTCGACGCCGACCTGCAGCAACGCTTCCGGGTGTCCGGAGTACCCGCCGCGACCGACCTGCGGGCCGCGCTGGGACCCCTCACCCGGCCCCCGGGTTCAAATTCCTGAAGAACCGGGTAAACTCGTCGTCGTGCAATCCAGCCACGAGCTCATGCTCACCCGTCGCCGCACAGTAGACCTGTGCCGCCTCGGGGCTTGTTGCTGTACCTGTTGCTGATCACCAGGGCTGTCGCTTTCTGCTGACACCGCGGATTCCGCGCACGTGATCTCACCCCCGATGACGACGTCTTCCGTCGTCGTTCGGCGCCAGGCAAGCATTCAGGACTCACCGCAGGAGCACTTCTCATGTCCACAACACTCGAGCTCGAGCAGGTCGACGTTCGTGGCCCCCGGTTCGCCGCCTGGGTCACCACCGCCGTCCTCGTCGCCGTGCTCGTCGTGTCGACGTTCTCGCTGGTCGCAGCAGGAATTCTGCTGGCGCTGCAAGCGGTCGTCTTCGCGGCAGGCGCAGCCACCGGGCCACGGCGCAGCCCGTACGGCCGGATCTTCGGCACCCTCGTCGCGCCGCGACTCGCCCCGGTCAGTGAACGCGAACCCGTCGCACCGCTTCGCTTCGCGCAGCTCGTCGGCTTCGTCTTCGCCGCCGTCGGCACCGTCGGCTTCTTCGCCGGCTCCGGCGTCGTCGGCGCCGTGGCCACCGCATTCGCCCTGTTCGCGGCGTTTCTCAACGCTGCGTTCGGCATCTGCCTCGGCTGCCAGATCTATCCACTCGTCGCACGCTTCCGCACGGCGGCCTGAAAGTTTCACACCGAGAACCACTGCACGATCCACCCGACACAAGTAAGTACACATCGAAAGGAACACCATGGCTCGCTCCGATGTCCTAGTCTCCGCCGACTGGGCTGAGCAGAACCTCAACGCCCCCAAGACCGTTTTCGTCGAGGTGGATGAGGACACCAGCGCATACGACGGCGGCCACATCGAAGGCGCCATCCGCCTCGACTGGCGGAAGGACCTGCAGGACGGCGTCCGTCGTGACTTCCTGAACCAGCAGCAGTTCTCCGACCTCCTGTCCGCCAAGGGCGTCGCCAACGACGACACCATCGTTCTCTACGGCGGCAACAACAACTGGTTCGCGGCGTACGCGTACTGGTACTTCAAGCTGTACGGCCACCAGGACGTGAAGCTGATCGACGGCGGCCGCAAGAAGTGGGAGCTCGACGGGCGTCCCCTCTCCAAGGAGACCGTCACCCGCGCGGCCACCCAGTACAAGGCCGAGGCCCCCGACCTGTCGATCCGCGCGTTCCGCGACGAGGTCATCGACGCCATCGGCAGCAAGAACCTCGTCGACGTGCGTTCGCCCGACGAGTTCTCCGGCAAGATCCTCGCTCCCGCGCACCTGCCGCAGGAGCAGGCGCAGCAGCGTGGACACGTCCCCACGGCCATCAACATTCCGTGGAGCACCACCGCAAACGAGGACGGCACGTTCAAGTCGGACGACGACCTGGAGAAGCTGTACTCGGAGAAGGGCTACGACGAGTCCAAGCCCACCATCGCGTACTGCCGTATCGGCGAGCGCTCCAGCCACACCTGGTTCGTGCTCAAGGAGATCCTCGGCAAGTCCGATGTCAAGAACTACGACGGCAGCTGGGTCGAATACGGCTCGCTCGTCGGCGCACCCATCGAGTTGGAGGTTCACTGAGCCATGTGTGGAGCACCTGTACAGACCCAGACCCTGCCCGCGGGCGTCGACGTCGAGAAGGAAACGGTCATCACCGGCCGCGTTCTCGCCGCTGACGGCCAGCCGATCGGTGGAGCGTTCGTGCGTCTCCTCGACGGCGGCGGAGAGTTCACCGCCGAGGTCGTCGCCTCGGGCACCGGAGACTTCCGCTTCTTCGCCGCTCCCGGCGAGTGGACCGTGCGTGCACTGTCCAGCTCCGGCAACGGCACCTCGACGGTGAGCCCGTCGAGCGCAGGCGTGCACAACGTCGACGTCACGGTCGGCGAGTAGTCACCAGCTGACGACATCAGAAGGGCCCCGCTCCGGATTCGGAGCGGGGCCCTTCTCGTCGTGCGGACTCTACTTGCCCGGTGCAGCTGGGATGGTCTCGCCGCCCTTCTCCGACTGCGCGAGTGCGGTGATCCAGTCGACGACCTTCTCGCTCTCCCAGTACCAGGGGTCGTTCGGGTTGTTGTTCCAGTAGAACAGGTGCTGGATGAAGCCCAGGAAGATGTACGGCTTGATCACCAGTTCGAAGACGTCCCTGTTGTCCTCGACGAACCCCGGGCCCTCGTCGGCGAGCTTCGCCTTCACGACCTCCGAACCGGGACCCATCGCCCAGTTGAGCGCCTCGACGATCTGCTCCTGGGACACCTGCATGTTGCGGTCCGGGCCGTCTGGGTCGTAAGTCCGGTCGGCGACCTTGCGGAGAACGTCGAGGAAGGACTCGTCGGAGGCGAACCAGTCTTCGTGTGTGACGATGTGCACAATCGACCGCGCCGCCATGTTCGTCACCGCATTCGCGAAGTCGGAGACCGTCTGGCCCGGGTTCAGCAGGGTGAAGTGCATCTGTCCCAGCACCCCGAGTGCCAGTTCGAGAACGGCGATCTCCTGCGGCGCGTCGCACGCGATGTCGTAGGGGCGGCACGCGTAGGTGATCTTGCCGTCGAGAGCGCCGTAGTCGGCCGGCTCGGACGACATGAAACCGCCTCCGGGCGGGCCGGGTTCGCCCATCGAGGGGGTGCCCGCGGGACGGTACGGGTCGCCGATCAGCGCGACGCCGGCGATGTCGTCGGCGGTAACCAGAGCGTTGCCGTCTCGGTGGCCGAGTTCACGCGACACCCTTTCGACCACCTCGGCGCCGACGCTGTATCCGAGTAGCACGTACTTGGTGTCGTCGCCGCACTTCACCTTGTTCTCGTCGAGAATCTTGTTCGTCGACGCAACACCCGCAGCCATCGAATCCTGGTATGTCGGAACAGGTTGCAGCAGACCCAGACCGTACGTGGACGGGTAGGGAACGTACATCCACCCCACCGTCCCCGGATCGTCCTTGTTGGCCTCGCCGGTCGGCACCGTCACGTTGCCCACCCAGTTCGACCAGAGCTGCCGATTCTCGTCAGCCAGAGGGTTGCGGTCCACCGTCGAGTCGGTGGCGCCGGATACGGCGACGATCATCACGTCGGGGCAGTCGGCGGCGTAGTTGTTCGGATCGACACGGTCCGTGTCGGCACTCCCCGAATCTGCACTTCCCGAGTCTGCGCTCCCGGTGTCGGGCGCGGCGACGGCAAGGCCGGGAGCACCGAACGCGGTGGCGGTCAGCAGCAGCACCGTCGCCGCGATCGCGGCCCGCACCGGACCGGTGACGGCAGTACTCGATCGAAGCATGGGACCTCCGGGAGGGACGGGAGACGAGACGACCGCATGAGAATGTTCGGAACCGACCGGGTGGTCGCCTTCGAGAAACCGTAGCCGCAGTCACGGTAAGTCGCCTCCCGTTTCGACCGTTCGACGGGTTCGGTTTAGGATGTCCCCGTGGTTATCTTCTTCGAGGTACTTCTTGTCCTTGCCGCCGTGTTGATCACGTGGTTCTCGCTCTACACGATCTACCGCCTGGTCACCGACGAGTCGTGAGTCAGAACCCGGACGCAGGCGCAGATCCGCCTTCCGAGCACCCGACTACGAGCGCGCCCGCTGGGGACACCCCCGCCGTGCGTCGTGGTAGCGGTGACGCAGCCGTCGCGGACGCCATCGAGCGTTCCAAGACGACGGCGTCGCGGAACATCCCGCAGCTTCCGGACCTTCCGCTGCCCGAGGACACCGCAAATCTGCGCCTCGGCCCGGATCTGAACAACGAACTCCTCGCAGTACTGCCCCTCGTGGGTGTGTGGCGCGGTGAAGGGGAAGGCCACGACCCCGACACAGGCGACTACCCCTTCGGGCAGCAGATCATCGTCTCCCACAACGGTGGCAACTACCTCAAGTGGGAATCCCAGACCTGGGTCCTCGACGCCGACGGCGAATACGTGCGCCCCGACCTCCACGAAACCGGCTTCTGGCGGATCAGCGGAGACGGGATCCCCGGCAGCACCAACGAGGAAGTCGTCGAACTCCTCCTCGCCCACAGCTCCGGCATCGTCGAACTGTTCTACGGTCAGGCCCTCACCCAGTCGTCGTGGGAACTCGCGACCGACGTCGTGATCCGCAGCACCTCCGGTGTTCTCGTCGGCGGCGCCAAGCGTCTCTACGGCATTGTCGAGGGCGGCGACCTCGCCTACGTCGAGGAACGCATCATCGCCGACGGTGAGCTGCGTCCCCACCTCTCCGCGCGTCTGTCCCGCTACGTTGGCTAGCGCCCGTGAGTACTTATTAACCACGGGCGGTTAACAAGTACTCACGGCTCGGGTTATCCACAACCTGAGGTTCATCCACAGGTCAGTTGAGATCGGCCTGTTTCGGACGAATCCTGTCGGTCGGCGTGCGCACCGTCGCGTCCATGACGACTGCGACGATCGACTTCAGGCCCGAATTCCAAACAGTCCTCGACTATCAGCACGGCCTCGTCACGGCCCGCCAACTGCGCGGACTGGGTATCTCGACCCGGCAGATTCAGCACATGGTGGAGTCCGGCCAGTGGTCGGCGGTTCTGCACGGCGTCTACGCCGTCACGAACGGTCCGCTCGACCGGCCGATGAGGCTGTGGACGGCACTGCTGTTCGGCGGTCCCCGAGCGATTCTCAGCCATCGGACGGCGGCCGAGGAGTGGGGGCTGATGCCCGTCGACCCTGACGGGCCGATTCACGTCACGGTGCCCTACGGATTGTCTGCGGAGCCGCAGGGACCGACGTATCGGAAGGCCGGCCGGCGATCCGACCGTCCCGTTCCCCGCGAGGGGGATCTCCTGCATCCCGGGGTCGTGGTGCACCGATCCCGGGCGCACGCCCACATCCTCGTCCCGACGCTTCCGCCTCGAACGTCCCAGGCCGACACCGTCGTGGATCTCGCTGTCGCGGAGCCGTCGGCGGTGGCGGCCGCACGCGTCCTCGTGTCGGCGGTCACCGGCAGCGACATTCCGGTCCACGAGTTGCTTCGACGGATCGAGCAGCGTCCACCGCGCAGGTACCGCAAGGCTCTGACCGACGCTCTGACGTTCGTGTCCGGCGGAGTCCAGTCGATTCTCGAGCACCGGTACGCGATCGACGTGGAACTCGCGCACGGACTGCCGGCCGCTCGACGACAGTCGCCTGTTCTCGTCGACGGACGAACCCTTTACGAGGACGTCGACTATTCGGAAAGCGGCGTTCCGCTCCTCGTGCGGCTGGACGGACTGCGGTATCACTCGTCGCGGTCGGTGGCCCTGCGAGATCGGCGTCGCGGCAACGCGGCGGAACTCGCCGGCAAGGCGACGCTGGTCTGGGAGGAGGTGACGCGGCGCTCGTGCGACGTCGCGGCCGAGGTGCGGACGGTGCTCGAGCGGGGCGGCTGGAGTGGTCCGAACTCGTGCCCCCGCTGCCGTGAGTACTTATTAACGTCGGGCGGTTAAGAAGTACTCACGGGCGCGGAGCGCACAACGGCCCCCGAGCCTTCCGGTGCGTGTGCACCGGGTCCGATCTGGACCAGACCGGGGGCTCGGGGGCCGGGTAGCTGCCTGGGATTCGCTCGCCGCTCGCGCGGTCAGTGAATTCCGTCAGCGGTAGCGGCTAGCTGGCAGCCACCTCACGTGTCCGTCTGTCATACAATTTCAGACCACCTCCTTCCTCGTGTACTGAAGAAAGTACGCCGCACTCACGGAGTCGGCAACGCATTTTCGCTCTCAGCTTTCTCCACCCGTATCACCAGGTCAGCGCTGGTATCCTCCGGAAGCTGGTGGGTGACCACCACGACGGTGCGCTGCGACGACACCAGTCCGCCGTCGCGTGCGAGCAGTCGCCGGAGCAGGTCGGCGCCCGCGTCGGCGTCGAGGTGCTCGGTCGGTTCGTCGAGCAAGAGCACCCGGTCGGGCGACAGCAGAGCCCTGGCGAGGAGCAGTCGGCGACGCTGTCCACCGGACACTGCCCTGGCACCGCCCGCGAGGGTCGTGTGCACGCCCTCCGGCAGCCCCGACACCCAGCCCCCGAGCCCGACCGACTCCAGGACGGTCAGCGCCTCCGCGACCTGGAGGTCGCCGCGCGCCACCCGCAGATTCTCGAGCACGGACGTGTCGAAGAGGTGCGCGTCCTCCGCGAAGAATCCGACGTTCCGGCGGAGAGCCTCGGATCTGACCCGTTGGAGGTCGAGTCCGTCGACCTGGACCGTCCCCGACACCGGGGGGAGCAACCCGGCCAGGGTCATCAGGGTGGTCGTCTTCCCGGACCCGCTGCCGCCGACGATCGCGACCCGGGCGCCTGACTGTAGGTCGAGGTCGAGCGGGGCGGTGACCTGCCCTCCGGGCCAGCCGCACCGCAGGTGCTTGGCGACGACCTCGGCGGGCCCGTCCAGTTCCCGGTCTCCGGGGTGCGGATCCGCGACGGCGGCGTCGAGCACGGCGAGTATCCGGCGAGACGCGATACGGGCCCGGGTCAGCGCGACCGCCGCGGCGGGCAGCGCGGCCGTGGCCTCGAACGCGGACAGCGGCAGGAGCACGACGATGCCCATCGCCATCGGGCTCATCGTCCCCGACGAATACAGGTCCATGCCGATGAGCAGTGACGCGATCACGCTCACGCCCACCGCGAGTGGTGTGGCGGCGTCCGCGAACGCGCTGGGTGCGGCGGCGCGGTCGGTGGCCGCGACCGCGGCGTGTTCGGAGCGGACCGCCCGCGACACGGTTCGGTCGAGGCGACCCGCGACGCGGAGTTCCGCGGCGTGATCGAGCGCGGTGACGGCGTCCTCACTGAACCGGGCGCGCGCGTCGGCCCCGGACGTCTCGGCGAGGCGGGCGGCCCGCGCGGACAACCAGGGCGCCGCGACCCCCGACACCGAGAGCGCCACGGCGAGCACGAGTGCGGAGGCGGGCGAGATCACCGCGAGGATGCCGACGGCGGCCACGGCCAGGACGACGGACACGGCGATGGGGACGATCGCGCGGACGACGACGTCACCGAGGGTGTCGACGTCGGCCCCGGTGCGGGCGAGCAGTTCGCCGCGGCGCAGGCCGGCAGCGGCCGCGGGGTCGCCGTCGGCCAACCGCTGGTACAGCTGGGTGCGGGCGGACGTGGTCCCGCGCAGCGCGGTGTCGTGGGTGGCGAGCCGCTCGAGGTACCGGAAGACGCCGCGGGAGATGCCCAGCGCGCGCACCGCCACGACGGCCACGCTGAGGTCCAGGACGGGCGGCATCTGCCACGCCCTCGTGATCAACAATGCCGACAACGCCGCCAGCGCGAGCGCACTGCCCAGCGTGGCCACGCCGGCGGCGACGGCGCGCACTACCCGCCCCGGTTGCAGGTCGAGGAGCGGCAATGCCCGGATCAGCGGGTCACGCGACATCGGCGCTCACCTCGATCACCCGGTCGGCGGCCGCGAGCACGGTCGGCCGGTGCCCCACCACCACGACCGTCCGGCCGGCGGCGGCCAGGCTTCGCAGCGAATCGAGCACGGTCCGCTCCGACGCGTCGTCGAGGTGCGCGGTGGGTTCGTCGAGCACCAGGACGGGACGCCGGGTGGCCAGCACGCGGGTCAGCGCGAGCCGCTGCCGCTGACCGAGCGACAGTCCCGTTCCGCCGGACCCGACGCGCGTGTTCCAGCCGTCGGGAAGTTCGGCGAGGACCTCGTCGAAACCCGTCGCGGCACAGGACTGTTCGAGGTCGACGACCTCGCCGATGAGCCGGAGGTTCTCGTCCAGGGTGCCGGGTACGAGGACGGGGTGCTGCGGGAGCCACGCCACCTGCGCCCACCACGCGGACCGGTCGAGCGAACTCACGGCGGTACCCGCCACCCGCACCTCCCCGCGCTCGGGTTCGACGAGGCCGAGGAGTGCTTGCACCGCAGTCGATTTCCCGGAACCGTTGGGTCCGGTCAGGACGGTCACCGCACCGGGTTCGAGGGCGCCGGTCAGGCCGCGCGGTGCCGGGCCGTGCCGGGACGGGACGTCGATGCCGTCGAACTCGATTCGCGCCCCGGCCGCGTCGACCAGAACCGCACCGTCGGCGGCGTCGTCGGGACGATCGGTATCGATGACGGCGAAGGCCCGGCTCGCCGCGGCCATCCCGTCCTCGGCGGCGTGGAACTGAGTTCCGACCATCCGCAGCGGGAGGTACACCTCGGGCGCGAGAATCAGTGCGACGATTCCGGCTTCGAGTTCCATCCCCCCGTACACCAGCCGCAGTCCGATGCTCACGGCGACGAGTGCGACGCACAGCGTGGCCAGCAGTTCCAGCACCATCGACGACAGGAACGCCACCCGCAGTGCCGACATCGTGGTGCGGCGGTGGGCGTCGCCGAGTTCACGCACCCGCCTCGCCGGTCCCTGTTCGCGGCCCAGCGCGCGGAGCGTGGGCAGGCCGGCCAGGAGGTCGAGCAGCTGGGAGGACAGTGTGGTCATCGCGGTCAGCGTCTTGGCGGCCTTGCCCCTGGTGAGCAGACCGATGAGGATCATGAAGATCGGGATGAGCGGAAGTGTGACGAAGATGATCGCCGCCGACGTCAGATCCTGAAACGTGATGACCGCGAGCGTCGCCGGAGTGAGCGTCGCCGCGAGGACCAGCGCCGGTAGATACCCGGTGAGGTACGGCACGAGACCRTCGATTCCGCGGGTGAGCACGGTCGCGATCTCGTCCCGCCGCGGGTCGAGTTCGCGCGGTCGCAGACGGGTGGCGACGCCGAGGACCTCCCCCTTCAGCTCCGCCACGACCCGCGTGGCGGACCGGTGCGCGAACCGGGACTGCAGCCAGGTGCCGAGCACCCGCACGCCCACCGCGGTCGCGAGGACCACCAGTTCGGTGGACCATCGCCCGAGGTCGGTGGCGTCGTCGACGATGACCCCGCCGAGCACGCGGCCGATCATCAGTGCCGACACGATGACCATCGCGACGTTGACGATCGACAGCGCGACCGTGAGGACGAGGTACCCGCGGGCCGCCGCGGAGTATCGCCAGAGGCGGGGATCGACGGGACGCCGGGAACCTCGCTCCGCGCCCGGGCGCTCGTCGGCCGGGCGGGGTGCGTCGCCTACCGCTGCGCTCATCTGCGCCCGAGTGGGAGACCGATCGACGGCGGGATGTGCTTGGTCGAGATCCGTTGGCGGAACACCCAGTACGTCCAGCCCTGGTAGATCAGCACCACCGGGGTGAGGAAGGCGGCGGCCCACGTCATGACCTTCAGCGTGTACGGACTCGACGAGGCGTTGTCGATGGTCAGGTTGTACGCGGCGTCCAGTGTGGACGGCATGACGTTGGGGAACAGCGAGCCGAACAGCAGGGCCACCGTGGCGATGACCGCGATCGACGTGAGCAGGAACGCCCAGCCCTCCCGTTCGGCGCGGGTGAACGCGACCACCCCGAGGAGTGCGGCGGCGGCGATCGCGACGAGAATCCACGTCCAGCCCTTGCCGTGCGCCAGCTGTGTCCACAGCACGAACGCGCCTGCCACCGGAACGGCCGGGATCGCCAGCCGGGACGCCAGTTCGACGGCGTCCGTGCGTACTTCGTCGGCCGTCTTCAGGGCGAGGAACACCGCGCCGTGCAGGGCGAACACGAGTGCGGTCGTCAGACCACCCAGCAACGCATAGGGATTGAGCAGATCGAAGAGGCTCGAGGTGACCTGCTTGTCGGCGTCGATGTCGACGCCCCGCACGATGTTCGCGAACGCAACACCCCACAGCACGGCAGGCACCCAGGACCCGAAGACGATGCCCCAGTCGCACCGCCTGCGCCAGGTGTCGTCGTCGATCTTGCCGCGGTACTCGATGGCGCAGATCCGGACGATGAGCGCGACGAGAATGATCAGCAGCGGCAGATAGAAGCCGGAGAACAACGTGGCGTACCACTCCGGGAACGCGGCGAACAACGCGCCGCCACCGGTGATGAGCCACACCTCGTTGCCGTCCCACACCGGGCCGATGGTGTTGAGCACCACCCGCCGCCGTGTGTCCCCGTTCGGGTCCTTGCGCCTGCCCAGCACCGGCATCAGCATGCCGACACCGAAATCGAATCCCTCGAGGACGAAGTACCCGATGAAGAGCACCGCGATCAGGATGAACCACACTTCTTGAAGTCCCATGACCGTCTCCCCTAGTACGCGAACGAGAGTTGCTCGGGCTTGCCCGGTTCTTCGGGCTCGTCGTGGTCGTCACCCGGTGGATGCGCGTCGTGTTCGAGTGGTCCCTCGACCGTGTAGCGGCGGATCAGCGTGAACCACACGACGGCCAGCGCCCCGTAGACCACCGTGAACGTGATGAGCGAGACCCAGACGGTCCACGGGGAGTGATTCGAGACGCCCTGGTCGACAGTCAGTCTGATCATGTCGACACCGGTCGGGTTGGGTGCCACGACCCACGGTTGACGACCCATCTCGGTGAAGACCCAGCCCGCGCTGTTCCCGAGGAAGGGTGTCGGGATGACGGCGATCGACAGCCAGCCGAACCACTTCTTGTCCGGTACGCGGCCGCCGCGGGTCATCCACAGACCGACCACGGCGAGCAGCGCCGACCCGGCGGCCCAGCCGATCATCGCGCGGAACGTCCAGTAGGTGACGAACAGGTTGGGCTTGTAGTTGCCGGGCCCGTACGTCTCCTCGTAGCGGGCCTGGATCTCGGTGACGCCCTCGACGGTGGAGTCGAACGTGCCGTCCGCCAGGAACGAGGTGAGGCCGGGGATCTTGATGAGCTGGGTGATGCTCTCGCAGTTGTTCTGGGTGCCGACGGTGAGGATGGAGAAGTCGGCACCGGTTTCGGTGTGGCACAGCGATTCGGCCGATGCCATCTTCATGGGTTGCTGTTCGAACATCAGCTTGCCCTGGATGTCGCCGGTGATCGCGAGTCCGATGCCCGCGGCGACCATCACCCACAGCGCGAGGATGGTGACCGGGCGGAACATCGTCCTCGCGGTTTCCTCGTGCTTCTTCGCCACTTCGGGTTCGGTGGCTTCCTTCGACTTGCGCATGCTGCGCACCAT
Organism: Rhodococcus sp. P3_B8; assembly: GCF_056402775.1. Taxonomy (NCBI): domain Bacteria; kingdom Bacillati; phylum Actinomycetota; class Actinomycetes; order Mycobacteriales; family Nocardiaceae; genus Rhodococcus; species Rhodococcus sp. P3_B8. Next base: position 31,641 of record NZ_JBFUGT010000028.1, on the reverse strand, counting down.
CCACCAGCCGCCGACGCCGGCCACGAACGTCCCTGCCGTGAGGAACGCTCCGGCCACGACGTGCGGGAAGGCCGCGAGCGCCGTGTTGTTGGTGAGCAGTTCCCAGATGCTGGTGAGTTCCGCGCGTCCGGTCTCGGGGTTGTAGATGGCCCCGACCGGGTGCTGCATGAACGAGTTGGCGGTGATGATGAAGTACGCGGACGCGTTCACACCGATTGCGACGAGCCAGATGGTGGCGAGGTGGACGAGCTTGGGCAGCCGTCCCCAGCCGAAGATCCAGAGGCCCAGGAACGTCGACTCGAGGAAGAAGGCGACCAGCCCCTCGAGGGCGAGGGGTGCGCCGAACACGTCACCGACGAAGCGTGAGTACTCGCTCCAGTTCATCCCGAACTGGAATTCCTGCACGATGCCGGTGGCGACGCCGAGCGCGAAGTTGATCAGGAACAGCTTCCCGAAGAACTTGGTGAGCCGATACCAGTGGTCCTTTCCGGTGACCACCCACATCGTCTGCATGACGGCGATCAGCGGGGCGAGCCCGATCGTCAGCGGAACGAGGATGAAGTGATAGACGGTGGTTATGCCGAACTGCCACCGGGAGACATCCAAGGCATCCATGGCTACTCCGAAACTGGGCCCGTAGGACAGGCTTCAGGGCCGGAGCGTGGGCTTCCGCCCGACCCTTGAAAACAACGTACTGCGGGGTCGTTTCCCCCGCAGGACTTTGCTACTACGAAATGTAGTAGACCTGTCAAGCCTCCGCGGACTCGGTACCCGCCCCCTCGACCGCGAGGCCGACCAGCTCCACGATCTCGTCGGCGAGCGGTGCGTCGGGCAGGGCAAGTCCGTCGATCTTGCGCACCCGCGCGACCATGGTGACACTGGAGATGAGCCAAACACCTTCCGCCGTAATGAGATCCGCCGGCCGCAGCGCCGCGTACTCGCAGCGGAACCCCTTGCCGGACGCCACCTCGTACAGCGCCTGCTGCGTCGTTCCGGGCAGGATTCCGTGCTCCGGCGGCGGCGTGAGGAGGTGTTTGTCGCGGGCGATGACCACCGTGGAACGTGGCCCTTCCAACACATTGCCCTCGCTGCTGACGAAGATCACATCGTCGGCACCGAGCGTCGCCGCATACCGCAGCGCCGCCATGTTCGTGGCATACGACAAGGTCTTCGCCCCGAGCAGCTGCCACGGCGCACTCGCCGACAGATCCACCGAATAGCCCCGGGCCAATGTGAGTACCGACACCCCGTCGCGCCGCGCCTCCAGAATCCGCTCGGACACCGGCCCGACGGTGACGAAAGCAGTCGGGTCGCCACCGGACTCGCGGCCGCGGCTGAGCACGAGTCGCATCGCACCCTCCCGCTCGGACCCCCACTCCTCGACGGCCAGCTCGAGTGCCAGGCGCCACTCGTCCAGGTCCTGAATGGGCAATCCGAGGGCGCGCGCCGACGCGACGAGACGGGTGAGGTGGGCCTCGACCTTCAGTGCGCGACCGCCACGCACCAACAGCGTCTCGAAGACACCGTCGCCGCGCACCACCGCCAGATCGTCCGCGTGCAGCAGCGGGGCATCCGCGTCCCGCACCTCGTGGTCCAGTGTCACCAGCACTCGATCAGACATGACGCCCAGCCTATCGACCCTGCTGACCGCCACCCGTGGTCCATGGTCCCTAGACTGGGTTCGTGGTCGACAAACTGCCCGTCTCACCCAGTCCACTCCTCACGGCCCCGGGCGCGGTTCCTGCGCCCGAAGGCTCTCCCGACGCCGGCGTCGCCTGGCATCACGGCGATCCACTCGGCGAACAACGCAGCGCCGAACGTTCCGCGGCGGTCGTCGACCGTTCCCACCGGTTCGTCATCGCGATCAGCGGACCCGAACGACTCACCTGGCTGCACACCATCTCGAGCCAGCACGTCGCCGCGCTCCCCGACGGCGCGAGCGCCGAGAACCTCAGCCTCGACGTCAACGGCCGCGTCGAGCACCACTTCGTCCAGACCGATCTGGACGGCGTCACCTGGATCGACACCGAGGCCGACCGCGGACCCGACCTCCTGTCGTTCCTCACCAAGATGGTGTTCTGGTCCAAGGCCGAGCCCCGCGAGGGCAACGAGCTCGCGGTCCTCAGCGTGCTCGGCCCCGACGCCGTGACGGTCCTCGACGCGGCCGGCGTCGTGGCACCCGCCGAGCCGTACGCCGCCGTCGCGGTGCCCGGGGGCGGATTCGTCCGCCGCATGCCGTGGCCGGCCGCCGAGTCCTTCGACCTGCTGATCCCGCGGGAAGGACTCGCGACGTGGTGGGGCCGGCTCACCGCCGCCGGCGCCGCACCCGCGGGAACGTGGGCGTTCGAGGCACTGCGGGTGGCCGCCGCACGGCCCCGGATCGGACTCGACACCGACGATCGCACCATCCCGCACGAGGTCCGCTGGATCGGCGGTCCCGCCGACCACGGCGCCGTCCACCTCGAGAAGGGCTGCTACCGCGGCCAGGAGACGGTGGCCCGCGTCCACAATCTCGGCAAACCGCCCCGTCACCTCGTCCTGCTGCACCTCGACGGCAGCGCCGAGGGCAGGCCCGAACCGGGCGACCCCGTGACGGCGGGAGGCCGTGCGGTCGGACGGATCGGCACGGTGATCGACCACCACGAGCTCGGACCCATCGCGCTGGCCCTCGTCAAACGGTCCATCCCCACCGACACCGAGTTGGTGGCCGGCTCGTGCGCCGCGTCCATCGACCCCGACTCCGTGCCTGCAGACGACACGGTCCAGGCGGGCCGCGCCGCCGTCGACCGGCTCCGGGGCCGGTGAGCGAGGCGACCGCGACGGCCGGCGAGGTGCTGGCCGTCTGCGTGCTGCACACCGAACGGGACAGCGGCACCCGCCGGGTGACCCGGACGGCGATCGACAAGCGGCCCGTCGACGGCCCTGTGCGCGTCACGACCACCGGACTGGTCGGCGACCGGGTCTGCGACACCGAGTACCACGGTGGCCCGTTCAAGGCCGTCTACGCCTACCAGGAGGACGAGGCGCAGCGCTGGGCGTCGGAGCTCGGCCGCGAACTGCCCCCGGGATGGTTCGGCGAGAACCTCCGCCTCGACGGGATCGCCGCGACCGACGCCGTGATCGGCGAGCGCTGGCGGATCGGCACCACCGAACTGGAGGTGACCAGCCCGCGGACACCGTGCGGGACGTTCGGCGTCTGGGCCGCCGAGCCCCGGTGGGTCAAGCGGTTCTCCGAACGCGGTGACACGGGCGCGTACCTGCGGGTGGTGACGGAGGGGTCGGTCAGCGCCGGCGACACCGTCCAGCGCATCCACGTGCCCGACCACGGCGTCACCGTGCGCGATCTGTTCACCGGCCGCGACCCGGAACGGTTCGTGGCGCTGCTCGAACAGCAGGAGAACCTCTCTCCGACCGTCGCCGACAAGGCCAGCCGACGGATCGCCGGACTGGAAGTGCAGGTCACGTATTGAGCATCGAACTGGTCGAGGTCGTCCGTTCCGGATTCCGTGAGTGCGTCCACCGCGGTTCCGCGGTGATCCTCCGCGCGGACGGCGAGATCGCGCTCACCCTCGGCGAGGTACACACGCCGATCTACCCGCGGTCGTCGAACAAGCCGTGGCAGGCCGTGACGATGCTGCGGAACGGCTTCGAACCGTCCAGTTCCGAAGAGCTCGCGATCGCGACCGCATCCCACGAGGGCGAGTCGGACCACATCGAACTCGTCGAGCGGCTGCTCGCCCGGTACGGCCTCGACGAGGACCAGCTCCGCTGCCCCGCCGATCTGCCCTCCAACGAACTCGCCCGGGCCGAACTGCTGGCCGCCGGTGAGCTCCCCCGCCCGGTGTACATGAACTGCTCCGGCAAGCACGCGGCGATGCTCGCCACGTGCCTGGCCAACGACTGGCCGTTGCACAGCTACCTCGAGCCGACGCATCCGCTGCAACTCGCGGTCGTCGAGACGCTCGGGTCGATCAGCGGCGACGTCGACGCCGAACTCGGCATCGACGGATGCGGGCTGCCGATCGTCCCGCTGTCGCTGACGCATCTGGCGCGGGCGTTCGCCCGGCTCGTCACCGCCGAGCCCGACTCCCCCGAGCTCGCCGTCGCCGACGCCGTCCGCGAGCACCCCTACCTCGTCTCGGGCACCGGCAAGGACGACGCGCGGCTGATGCCGGTCGTGCCCGGGCTGATGACGAAGGCCGGAGCAGACGGTGTCTACGCCGGCGCGCTCCCCGACGGCTCGGCGTTCGCGCTGAAGATCGACGACGGCCACGAACGGGCCCGGTTACCCCTCGCCGCAGCACTTCTCCACCGGATGGGCGCCGAGTGGACCGAGGATCTGGCGGCCCTCGCATCGCAGCCCGTGCTCGGCGGCGGCGTCCGGGTGGGGACGGTCCGGGCAATTCCGGGAGTCTTCTGAAGGCGAAACACCGGCATCGGGGCAGCTCGCGAGCCCGGTGAGACTAAACCGACACCGCTTCGGGGTGTGGATGGAAGCGCGAGGGACTTTTCCACGCTAGAGTGTGGGGCAGGAACTTACACACTCAAACGGGGCCGCCAAATTCCCCAGGCCGCCCCGCGAAAGCGCGAGGGGGTCAGCCATGGGCCGCGGCCGGGCTAAGGCAAAGCAGACCAAGGTTGCACGCGAGCTGAAGTACAGCGTACCGACCACGGATTTTGACAGCCTGCAACGAGAGCTCTCAGGTGGGTCGTCCAACTCGCATCGGGACGAGGTCTTCGCTGACCAGCGTGCCGACAGGGAGGGTCACTCCCGGGAGGACGACGACGACTGGCGGCGCTGAGATCTGAAGACAACGAAATGAGGGGGAGCCGATACCGGCTCCCCCTCATTTCCACATCTTCAGCCGGTCGGGGCCACTAGCTCGCCCCGTTCCGACAGACGGCGTCCGACCCTAGAACCTCGGGTGATCGCCGGCGAGAATTGCGCGCTCCGCCGACACGTCGTGCGACTTCTTGATGCTGCCCAGCGTCCAGCAGTCGATGTGGCGCGCCGTCAGGACGGCCAGCGCACGATCGACGTCCTCGGGCGCCACGATCGCGACCATGCCGACGCCCATGTTGAACGTCTGCTCCATCTCGGCCCGCTCCACCCGTCCGCGCTGCGCGATCATCGCGAAGATCGGAGCCGGGCTCCACGTGCCGCGGTCGAGTTCGGCGACCAGACCCTTCGGCATGACCCGAGCGAGGTTGTTGGCCAGTCCACCGCCGGTGACGTGGCAGAACGTGCGCACGTCCGTCTCGGCGGCGAGGGCCAGGCAGTCCTTGGCGTAGATCTTTGTGGGCTCGAGCATCTCCTCGCCCAGGGTGCGGCCGAACTCGTCGACGTGCGCCGTGAGGCTCATGTGGTCGATCTCGAGCAGAACCTTGCGGGCCAGCGAGTAACCGTTGGAATGCAGTCCGGACGAACCCATGGCGATCACGACGTCGCCGGGACGGACCCGGTCGGGCCCCAGCACCTGGTCGGCTTCGACCACACCGACGCCGGTCGCGGACAGGTCGTAGTCGCCGTCCGCCATCACACCGGGGTGCTCCGCCGTCTCGCCACCGAGCAGCGCGCAACCGGCCTGGATGCAGCCTTCGGCGATGCCGCTGACGAGTTCGGCGACACGCTCCGGGACGACCCGCCCGACGGCGATGTAGTCCTGCAGGAACAGCGGCTCGGCACCACAGACGACGAGGTCGTCGACGACCATCGCGACCAGGTCCAGGCCGACGGTGTCGTGCTTGTCGAGTGCCTGAGCGACGGCGAGCTTGGTGCCCACCCCGTCCGTGGACGCCGCGAGCAGCGGCTCCTTGTAGTCACCCTTGAGCGAGAACAGACCCGCGAATCCACCGAGACCACCGAGAACCTCGGGACGGCTGGCGCGCTTGGCCAAGGGAGCGAAGAGTTCCACCGCCCGATCGCCTGCGGCGATGTCCACTCCTGCGGCGGCGTAGGACGCGCCAGGGCGACTTGTCGGATCCTCGGTCATGTGGTTGTTACTCCAGCCTTCTGTTGCTCGTCAAAATCGTGTCGGTCGGGCAATCGAGTGCTGTGATTGCGTCCTTACGGTACCGGAGTACGTTCTCCGGCCGGATCCCGATATCCCGGCCTACGGCCGACTGAGGGCGTTCGCGTTGTCGTTCTCCCGCGTCGCGGGACCGCCTGCCGCGCTCTCGAGCATTCCCTCGAGAACGTTCTTTCCGATCGACGTCTCCGTGGGGAGCGCGATGGGGTACGTGCCGTCGAAGCAGGCCGCGCACAGTCGCGACGCAGGCTGCTCGGTGGCGGCGATCATGCCTTCGGTGGAGATGTAGCCGAGGGTGTCGGCGCCGATGGAACGGCGCACCCCTTCGAGCATCTCGTCGAAGCTGCCGGGCTCGCCGCCGCCGCCCGCACCGTTGGCGATCAACTCGGCCGGGGAGGCGAAGTCGATGCCGTAGAAGCAGGGCCACTTGACCGGCGGCGATGCGATCCGGACATGGATCTCCAGTGCGCCGGCCTCGCGGAGCATCCGGATGAGCGCGCGCTGGGTGTTGCCGCGGACGATCGAATCGTCCACCACCACGAGGCGCTTGCCGCGGATGACTTCCTTGAGCGGGTTGAGCTTGAGGCGGATACCGAGCTGGCGGATCGTCTGCGACGGCTGGATGAAGGTGCGGCCCACGTAGGCGTTCTTCATCAGACCCTGGCCGTACGGAATGCCCGACCCCTGCGCGTAACCGACCGCGGCCGGAGTGCCCGATTCAGGGACCGGGATGACGAGGTCACCCTCGGCGGGGTGCTCGGTGGCGAGGCGACGACCGATCTCGACGCGGGTGGAATGCACCGAACGTCCGGCGATGACACTGTCCGGACGGGCCAGGTACACGTACTCGAACACGCAGCCCTTGGGCTCGGGGTTCGCGAAGCGGGAGGAGCGGACGCCGTCGGCGTCGATGGCGAGCAGTTCGCCGGGCTCGATGTCGCGGACGAAGGACGCGCCGACGATGTCGAGTGCGGCCGTCTCGCTGGCGACGACCCAGCCGCGGTCCAGGCGTCCGAGGCACAGCGGGCGGATGCCGTGCGGGTCTCGGGCCGCGTAGAGCGTGTGCTCGTCCATGAAAGTGAGGCAGAACGCGCCGCGCAGTGTCGGCAGGAGCTTCATGGCCGCCTGCTCGATGGTGCTGTCGGCGGCGGCGTGCGCGAGGAGGGCGCCGACGACGTCCGAGTCGGACGTGGCGCCGCCGGGGCGCTTGTCGTTGACCAGTCCGGCTTCACGGGCGCGCTGCGCCAGCTCCGCCGTGTTGACCAGGTTGCCGTTGTGCCCGAGGGCGATGCCGCTGCCCGCGGCGGTGGTGCGGAAGATCGGCTGCGCGTTCTCCCACGTGGTCGAGCCCGTGGTGGAGTAGCGACAGTGACCGACGGCGACGTGGCCCGGCATCGCTGCCAGGGTCTGCTCGTCGAACACCTGGCTTACCAACCCGAGATCCTTGAAGACCAGCACCTGCGAACCGTCGGCGACGGCGATGCCCGCCGCTTCCTGCCCACGGTGCTGCAGCGCATAAAGTCCGTAGTAGGTGAGTTTCGCCACATCCTCTCCCGGCGCCCAGACGCCGAAGACTCCGCATTCCTCGCGGGGCTCGTTCTCGTCCTCGTCGGACGGGTTCGAAGAGAGAAGATTAGGACTATGGACCGACAGATCGGCTCTGGTCACCGGGGTGCTCCCTGGGGATGGGCGTGTGAGGGGCAAGGTCAGTCTACGTGCCCTGCGCCGCCGCTTCGCCCACGGTGCCGATCGGACCGGCCCAACTCCCGGACGGACAGCCGAAAATAGATTGGTTTCGGTACCGATCAGCATCCTCGAACCACAGAGCGGGGGCTTGTCCGATGAACGTCCGCAGCACGGCACCGACCGCCGCAGAACGCCTGCTCAGCGCGTTCGAAGGTGCGCTGGGCATCCCCATTCCCGTGCACGTCCGATGCTGGGACGGCTCGGAGGCAGGCCCCGACTCCGACGTCACCGTCGTCTTCCGCAACCGCCGGGCCGTCCGGAGGGTGCTGTGGTCGCCGAACGAACTCGGTCTCGTCCGGGCCTACGTGTCCGGTGACCTCGAGATCGAGGGCGACGCCTTCCGGCTGCTGACGCTTCCGGACCTCGTCGACCGGCTGGGCACCCTCAGCGTCCGCGGATCCGACCGCGGCACCGTCCTGAAGTCGCTGGCGACGTTCGTCCGGCTCGGCGGCCTCGGACTCCGGCCGACACCGCCGTCGGTGGAGGTGGCCCGGCGCCGCGGTCCCAAGCACAGCAAGGCGCGCGACGCGTCCTCGGTCTCACATCACTACGACGTCGGCAACGATTTCTACCGCCTGTTCCTCGGTCCGACGATGGTCTACTCGTGCRGCTACTGGGACCAGCGATCCGACGACCGCGATGCGATCGGGACGCTGGAAGAAGCGCAGAACGAGAAGCTGGACCTGGTCTGCCGCAAGCTCGGTCTCCAGTCGGGCATGCGACTGCTGGACGTGGGCTGCGGTTGGGGGTCGCTGGCGATCCACGCCGCCGAGAAGTACGACGTGTCCGTCGTCGGGGTCACCCTCAGCCACGAACAGGCCGAATGGGCACAGGCGAGGGTCTCCGAGGCCGGGCTGTCGGATCTGATCGAGATCCGCGTGCAGGACTACCGCGACGTCGTCGACGGTCCGTTCGACGCGATCTCCAGCATCGGCATGTCCGAACACGTCGGCGACTCCGCGCTGCCGGAGTATGCGCAGCACCTGCTCGACCTCCTCCGTCCCGAAGGCCGGCTGCTCAATCATGCGATCGCCTCGGTCCGGTCGCTGACCGGCACCGGCAACTCGTCGGGGTTGATCGAGAACTACATCTTCCCGGACGGCGAGGTGCTGCCGCTGAGCAGAACGCTCGAAGCCTTTCGAGCGCGCCGGACTCGAGGTGCGCGACGTCGAGGCCCTCCGGGAGCACTACGCACTCACCCTGCGGGCGTGGGTGGGCAGACTCCGCGACTCCTGGGACGACGCGATCCGGCTCGCCGGCGCGGAGCGGGCCCGCACCTGGTTGCTGTACCTCGCGGCCAGCGCCCTGGGGTTCGAGGAGAAGGGCCGGCTGACGATCCATCAGGTGCTGGCCGTGCGCCCGTCCGACGACGGGTCGAGCGGCCTGCCCCGCACCCGCGCGTTGTGGCTGGGCTGACTACACGCGCAGCAGCGGCAGCCAGTGGGCGATCTCCCCGGCGCGACTCCCCGACACCGACACTCCGCCGTCGGCGGTCGCACTGTCGAACTCCAGCAGTCCCGTCACCATCAGCAGCCACGTCCGGGGGTCGGTCTCCACGACGTTGGGCGGGGTGCCGCGGGTGTGCCGCGGCCCCTCGATGCACTGGACCGCGACGAACGGCGGAACCCGCACCTCCACGCTCGAACCGGGCGCGACCTGCTCGAGCGTCCGCGCGCTGAGCCGGACCGCCGCGGCCAGCTGGCTGCGGGACGGTTTCTCCTCGGAATCGCCGCGCAGCCACGGGCCGACCTCGAGTACGGCGGCTCTCAGTTCGGCGGGATCTACGGCTCGGCGCGGCGGCATACGCTCAATCTACTGTGCGGGCCCGCGCGAGTTCGGCGGCCACCGCCCCACCGACGTTGACCGAAAGGTGCAGCAGTGCAGGGGCTACGACGCTGCCGCTGCGTCGACGCAACCACTCGAACAGCCACGCGGAGGAGCCGGTGAGCAGCACGCTCGCGGCGACGCCGTCGCCGGCGATCCGGGCCGCGCGCACGTGCCACAGCCCGAACGTGGCGGCGTGCAGGACGTTGGCCGTCGCAGGCGTCCAGGCCCGTCGCAGCATCGCGGACAAGACGCTGCGGAACAGCAGTTCCTCGTGCGCCACGGTCCCTACCGGAATCCGGAACCCCACCCAGCCGGCGAAATCGGTGACGCCGTCGCCGGTCGGCACACGCCTGCGCAGTGCGGGCACACTCAGCGTGATCGCGTACCCGGCGAGCGGGATCACCGACGCCAGGGCGCCGTACCGCAACCCGGACCGGGCCTTCGACGCGGACAGGCCGAGTTCGTCGACGCCATAGCCCGCGGCGCGTGCTGCTCCCACGACCGACAGCCCGACCGCGCCTCCCGCGACCGCCCGCCCGTACGGGCCGAGCCCCGAACCGGGCAGCACCACGTTGCTCCACAGCACGGCCGCCGCCGCGCCGGCAACGGAGGCGACCCTGCTCACTTCTCCGGGCCCTCTGTCCCGGAGAGGGATTCGAGAGTGGACCGGACGCGTTCGGTGTCGACGGGCGTCCATCCGTCGGGCTGGGCGACCGTGATCCAGCCGTCGAGGACGAGAGTCCCGTAATTGTGGCCGTGCCCRTCCGGCACGCCGGCGGCGTTGGTGAGGTCGGCGGAGACCTGCCAGAACGTCACGAACGGAAACCATTTCATCGACGGCGAACGATCCTCGCCCGGTGGTTCCTTCAACCAGTCGGGGCGGGTGAACGCCAGGTCGGGCGACCACCACACGACGGGATCGGACGGGTGCTGCACGTACAGGATGCGCGGTGACAGCCATTCGCCGGTTTCCTCCACCATGTCGGCGGAGTCGTCGGCGAACCGCACCACCAGACCCGCCGAGTACTCGGGGGCGACCTCGGGAGTGCCGGGGTCGCGGCGCTGGATCAGCTGTCCCCACAGCCGGTTCGAGTTGGGCGGCCCGACCCACAACACGCCGTCGACGGTCTGCCGGATATCGCTCAGCGTGTCGAAGGCGCCCTCCCCCGCCTGGGTGCCGAGACTTTCGCCGTAGACCAGCAGTTTGGGGCGCGTCGCCTCGGGTTCCTGCAACCACCGCTCGTGCACACGATCGATCAGTTTCTTCCCCGCCTCCGCGGCCTTCTCACGGTCGGCGAGGAACGAGATCCAACTCGGCAGGAACGAGTACTGGCTGGCGACCAGCGCCGTGTCACCGTTGTGGACCAACTCGATCGCCTGCGCCGCAGTCGGATTGACCCAACCGGTGCCGGTGGTGGGGACGACGACGAGGACCTTGCGCGAGAACGCGCCGGTCCGCTCGAGTTCGTCGATGACGACGTCCATGCGCGCGTCCGGGTCCTCGGCGGTCTCCAGTCCGGCGTAAACCCGGATGGGGTCCTTGGCCGGGGTGCCGTTGGCCGCCGTGAGCTCGTCGGCGTCGAGCCCTCGGGACACGAAGTTCCGGCCCTCGTACCCGAGGGTGTCCCAGGGCGCCAGCGACTCGGGGCTCCCCGACTTCTCCGGGTCGAGTGGTTGCTCGACGCCGTCGCGGGTGGTCGAATTCTGCAGGCTGAACGCCGCATTCGTGGCGGCGTAGATGCCGCGCATCAGAACACCGTCGACGAGCAGGAAGAACAGCACCGTCACGATGAGGATGCCGACGGTGGTGGCCGTCGGGATCGCGAGATGCCACCGCCGGATGAGTCGTGCCGCGATCCACCGCACCAGTTCGCGCAGCAGCCGCCACACCGAGATGATCGCGGCGCCCACGAGCAGACTCAGACCGCCCGTGCGGATGTAGCCGGTGGTGGTGGTGCCCTCCGCCCCCATCAGCGCGGCGATCTCACGCTGCCATGCCGCGGAGTACGCGAGCATCACGAGACTCACGACCACGCACGTCACCGTCACGACGACGCGCAGGCCGGTGGACCACGGTTCCGGCAACGGCCACCACGACCGGTGCCGCAGGAAGTAGCGACGTACCAGCCAGCCGATCGCCGTTCCCACCGTGTAACCGATCGCGGCGTTGATGCCGCCGATCAGCCCCTGGAACAGCCAGTCGCGGGGCAGCAGCGACGGCGTCAGCGACCAGCAGAAGAACAGCGTCGCGAACGCGATGCCGGTGAAGTCGAGCCGAAGGAAACGCCAGGTCCGGTCGAGTCGGGGACCGTGGAGGAGTGCAGGATCAACCAGCCGCGAGAATTCCCGCGGCCCCCGGTCAACCCTCTCCAATGCCCCCGATTCGACCATCCATCACCCGAACAATGCCGGCAGAGTTCCCTCGAACGTCGTGCGCAGCTCGGCCAGCGAGACCGAGAACTGGCCCTGGACCTCGACGGAATCGGACCCCTCGTCCACCACACCGATGCGCACCCACGGGAGATTACGGGCCGTGCACATACCGGTAAAGCGAGTTTCCTCGGTGCGCGGGACCGCGACGAGCACGCGGCCCGACGACTCGGAGAACAGGGTGACGAACGGATCGGCGTCGTCGGGAAGCAGGATGCGGCAGCCCGTCTCCCCGGCCAGCGCGGCCTCGACGACGGTCTGCGCGAGACCGCCTTCGGACAGGTCGTGCGCCGCGGACACCAGCCCGTCGCGGGACGCCGCGAGGAGGATGTCGGCCAGCAACTGCTCCCGCTCGAGGTCGACCTGCGGCGGCACGCCGCCGAGGTGGCCGTGCTCGACCTGCGACCAGATGGACCCGTCGAACTCGTCGCGGGTGTCGCCGAGCAGGATCAGCGTTTCGCCCGGTTCCAGTCCGAGACCGGTAGGGATGCGACGGTGCACGTCGTCGATGACGCCGAGCACGGCCACCACCGGGGTGGGCAGGATCGGGGTCGACCCGGTCTGGTTGTAGAAGCTGACGTTGCCGCCGGTGACGGGGATGCCGAGCTTCGCGCAGCCGTCCGCCAGACCGCGGACGGCCTGCTGGAACTGCCACATGACGCCGGGATCCTCGGGGGACCCGAAGTTCAGGCAGTTGCTGACGGCCGTCGGGGTCGCGCCGGTGACGGCGACGTTGCGGAAGGCCTCGGCGAGCGCCAGCTGGGCGCCGGCGTACGGGTCGAGCGCGGTGTAGCGGCCGGACGCGTCGGTGGCGAGCGCGATGCCGCGGCCCGTCTTCTCGTCGACGCGGATCACGCCCGAGTCGGCGTTCTCGGCCAGGACGGTGTTGCCGCGCACGTAGCGGTCGTACTGCTCGGTGATCCACTTGCGGCTGCACAGCGCCGGGGACGCGAGCATCTTCAGCAGGGTGGCCTTCAGTTCGTCGGCCGATTCGGGACGCTTCAGTCCGGCGGTGGTGTTGGCGACGAGGGCGTCCTGGCTCGCGGGGCGCTGCACGGGGCGCTCGTACACCGGGCCCTCGTGGGCGACGGTGCGCGGCGGCACGTCGACGACGGTCTCGCCGTGCCAGGAGATGGTGAGCCGCTCGCCGTCGGTGACCTCACCGATGACGGTGGCGAGGACGTCCCACTTCTTGCAGACCTCCATGAACGCGTCGACGTTGTCGGGGGTGACGACCGCGCACATGCGTTCCTGGGACTCGCTGGACAGCACCTCGGCCGCGGTCATGCCGGTGGCCCGCATCGGGACCTGCTCGAGGTTGATGTGCATGCCGCCGTCGCCGGCCGCGGCGAGCTCGGACGTAGCGCAGGACAGGCCGGCGCCGCCGAGGTCCTGGATACCGACCACCAGCTTCGCGGCGTACAGCTCGAGACAGCACTCGATGAGCACCTTCTCGGTGAACGGATCGCCCACCTGCACGGCGGGCAGCTTCTTACGTCCGGTTCCACTTTCGTCACCGTCGAACGTCTCCGACGCGAGGACGGACACGCCGCCGATGCCGTCGAGGCCGGTGCGCGCACCGAACAGGATGATCTTGTTGCCGGCACCGGATGCGAACGCGAGGTGCAAGTCCTCGACGCGCATCGCGCCGGCGCACAGGGCGTTGACCAGGGGGTTACCGGCGTACGACGCGTCGAACACGGTCTCGCCGCCGACGTTGGGGAGGCCGAGCGAGTTGCCGTAGCCGCCGACACCGCGCACCACACCGTCGACGACGCGTCGGGTGTCGGGGGCGTCCGCCGCACCGAAGCGCAGCTGGTCCATGACGGCGATGGGCCGTGCACCCATGGCCATGATGTCGCGGACGATGCCGCCGACGCCGGTGGCCGCACCCTGGTAGGGCTCCACGTAGGAGGGGTGGTTGTGGCTCTCGACCTTGAACGTGACGGCCCAGCCGTCACCGATGTCGACGACACCGGCGTTCTCGCCGATGCCCGCGAGCATCGAGGAACGCATCTCGTCGGTCGTGGTCTCACCGAAGTACTTCAGGTGCACCTTGGACGACTTGTAGGAGCAGTGCTCGCTCCACATCACCGAGTACATCGCGAGCTCGGCCTCGGTGGGGCGACGGCCCAGGATCTCCTTGATGCGGGCGTACTCGTCGTCCTTCAGCCCCAGTTCCTTGAAGGGCTGTGCGACGTCGGGGGTCGCGGTGGCGGCGGTGACGGTGTCGACCGGGTGTGCTGACACTGGAGGTGGGGTCCCTTCCCTACGGGAGTCAAGAGAGGCAAGCCGGGAGTCACGGTCGGCGCAAGCCGGGTGGCGACGAGCCGTACGTCAGTCTATCCGGCGGCTCGTTCCGGTACCGACCTGGCGCTCCTCGCCCCGCTTCCCTCACGCCGTCGGTGTGAGGAAGGCCGCAAGCGCGTCGGAGTAGGCACGCACGTCGCGGGCRCCCATCAGCTCCCGCGACGAATGCATTCCGAGCTGCGCGGCGCCCACGTCGACGGTGCTCAGCCCGGTCCTGGACGCGGTGATCGGGCCGATGGTCGAACCGCACGGCAGATCGGCCCGGTGCACGTACCGTTGCAGCGGAACGCCGGCCTGGTCGCAGGCGAGGGCGAACGCGCCGGCTCCGGCCGAGTCGGTGGCGTAGCGCAGGTTCTGGTTGACCTTGAGCACCGGCCCCCCGTTGACGGCGATGTGGTGTGCGGGCTCGTGCCGCTCCGGGTAGTTGGGGTGCGTGGCGTGCGCCATGTCCCCGGACGCGCAGATCGAACCGGCCATCGTCTGCAGGAATTCTTCGCGACCACCGCCACGGCCGAGGACGATGCGCTCGAGCACGGTGCTCAGCAGATCGGAGAACGCGCCCCGATCGGACATGCTCCCCACCTCCTCGTGGTCGAACAGCGCGAGCACCGGCACCCGGTCACCGGGGTTCTCGGCCGCCGCCAGCAATGCCTGGGTGCCCGCGTAGCAGGTGCCCTGGTTGTCGAGTCGCGGCGCGCTGACGAGGTCCTGTTCGGTTCCGACGAGGGCGCTGGGCGCGAGATCGTGGGTCATCAGTTCCCACCCGAGCACCGCGTCGGCGGGCACCTCCGCCCGGTCGGCCACGAAGTCGATGAACGAGCGGCGTTCGGACCCCACGCCCCACACCCCGTTGAGGTGGCGCTGCGGATCGAGGTGGACGCCCTTGCGGTCCTCGGACAAGTGGATCGCCAGCTGCGGCACGCGCAGGATCGGTTCGTCGACGCGGACGAGTTTCTCCTCGACCGCGTTGCCGGCCCGCACGCTCAGCCGCCCGGAGATGCCCAGGTCGCGGTCGAGCCACGAGTTGAGCCACGCGCCGCCGTACGGTTCGAGACCCACCAGCTGCCACCCTGCCGACGACAGGTCGGGGTGCTGCTTGACACGCAGGTTCGGGCTGTCGGTGTGCCCGCCGACGATGCGGAACGGCGCCGTCCGGCCCAGCCCTTCGGTACTCCACGCGATCAGGGATCCGCCGCGCACCAGGAAGTACCGGCCGGGCTCGCCGGGCCACGAGTCGGTCTCGTGCAACTCGGTGAAACCGTTGCCGGTCAGCAACATCGACACCGTCGCACACACATGGAACGGCGACGGTGATGCATCGACGAAGGTGCAGAGTCCCTGGGCGTCGGCCCACGTAGTGGAAGGCATGGGGTCAATCATGCAGGACCCGCTGTCACGTGTGGGGACCCGAGACGCAGAACTGGTTGCCGTCGGGATCGGCGAGCGTGACCCACCGGAAGTCGCCCATCTCGTGCTGCGCGACCTCCGTCGCGCCCTCGGCACTGAGCCTGCCCACCTCGCCGTCGAGGTCGTCGGACGCCAGGTCGAGGTGGATGCGGTTCTTCCCCGGGGTGGGGTCGCCGACCTTCTGGAACGCCAGCTTCTGCGCGGATTCCGGAAGGGCGACGACGTAGAACCAGCCGTCGTTCTCCTGCTCGATCGTGCCCGCCGTCTGCTTCGCCCACCATTTCGCGAGGGGCCCCGGATCCGTCGTGTCGAACGTGATCATGCCGAGTGTGAGTGCCATGCCCGCAGAGTAGACGTGACCACCGACAGGTTTCGCGGCTTCAGAGGAACTCCTCGATCACCTTCACGGCGGCGTCCACTCCACCCGCAGAACGCAACTCGGCGGCAAGCTCCGCGCTGCGGCGCCGGACCGGCTCGGCATCGACGTGCGCGAGGGCGTCCCGCAACTCGGCTGCCGACACGTCCGAACTGTCCACTCGCACCGCGACTCCCGCGGCGACGAGCGCGTCGGCGTTCTCGAACTGGTCGGTGGCCTGCGGCGCGGCGATCATCGGCGTTCCCGTAAACATTCCCTCACTGGACCCGCCCATGCCGGCGTGGGTGAGGAACGCGTCGGCCTGCCCGAGGATGTCGAATTGGGGCACCCACCGGTGGATCTCGACGTTGCCGGGCACGGTCCCGAGTTCGGCGACGTCGACGTGCTGCCCGATCTGCAGGACGACGTGCCAGCCGTCGAGGTCGCCGAACGCCTCGATGCAGCGCCGGTAGAAGTCGGCGTGATCGGTGAACGCGGTGCCGAGCGAGACGAGCAGCACCTTCCCCGCGCCTGCGGGGCGCTGCCACCGGCCGTCGGCGGGCCGCCGGGTGGGCAGRGCCGGTCCGACGAACGTGTAGACGTCCTCGTTCACCCGATCGGCGTTGGGCTGCATCGATTTCGCGATCAGCACGACCGCCCGCGCCGGGCGCCCGTAGAACTCGTCCGGGTCCGTCTCGACACCGTTGTCCCGCAGCAACTTCCCCTGCCGCTCGTACAGTGCCGCCCCGCGTGGGTCGGCCCGCATCGTGTCCACGAACGACTTCATGTCGTCCTCGTAGCCCTCCCACGCCACGTACGTCGGCGACAATTGCACGATCGGCACGCCCCATTCCTCGGCGAGGACGCGGGCGGGTCCTCCCGCGATGTCGTACAGGAACAGGTCGGGGCGGTCGTCCTCGTACAGCCCCCGCAATTGGGGCAGCATCGACTCGTACTCGGCCTGGAACAGAGTGAGCTGATCGATGGTGTCGCCGTCCCAGGACTTCTCGGACTCCTCCGTCGCACCTGCGGTGTTCACGCGCGGCAACGTCGAGGTGTACTCCTTGAATTCCGCTCCGGTGCTCTCGACGACGTCCTTCACGGCGGCGTCGTTGGCGTACGTCACGCGGTGACCGCGCGTGACGAGTTCGCGGAGAATCTCCAGGCTCGGGTTGACGTGCCCTGGCGCCGGAATGCTGACCATGGCGATGTGTGATCGGGTCATCTTCATCCTCTCCAACACGGAACGGTCCGTCTCGTTCAAGAGTGACACGGGGCGCGAGTCGAGTCAAGACGATACGTCTCGTCTGGTCTACGATCCGTTCATGCCGTCCGTCGACACTCCCCGCCGTTCCGAACGGTCCCGCGCCGCGATCCTGCAGGCCACGCAGGAACTGATCCGCGAACAGCCCTACGGGAAGATCAGCATCGAAGGCATCGCCGCGCGCGCCAAGGTCGGGAAACAGACCATCTACCGGTGGTGGCGATCCAAGGGCGCACTCGTCGTGGACGCCCTCCACGAACAGAACGCGGCCGGGGCACAGGAGGCCATGGCCCTGCCGGACACCGGCGACCTCGCCGCCGACATGCGGCTGGTCCTGCGGGCCACGGTCGACGAGTTCACCTCACCCGACTTCGAACCGCTGTTCCGGGCGCTGGCCATCGAATCGCTGCAGGATCCCACACTGCAGGAACAGATCGTCGAGCGGATCTACCGGCCGCAATTCGAGTTCGTCGCGGCGCGGTTCCGCTCCGCGCAGGACGCCGGGCAGGTGCGGCCCGGCATCGACCTCGCCCTCGCGTTCGAGTTGTTCATGGCGCCGATGTTCTACCGCTGGCAGAGCGGAGCGCATCCCCTCACCCACGACCACGCGGACGCCGTCGTCGACCTGGCGATGCGCGCCCTCGCACCCTGACGACCGGGATCAGCGGGCGCCGCTCACGAACCCGAAATCGCCGTCCGCCAGGTCCTCGACGTGGACGGCACGCCCCGACGCGTCGGCGAGGGGAATCTTCCAGTTCGAATACTGGGTCTCGTCGGTGCCCGGCTGATTCTGGACGCGGTACTCCCCCACCAGATCGGCGAGCGCGACACCCGTCAGCAACGACGGGCTGCGGTTGATCAGCCGGTACAGCGCCTTCACGGTGTCGGGTATCGACGCGTCGTCGACCAGCAGTCCGCGGTCGCGCGCCAATTGCAGTACGGCCTCACGCTGCCTTGTGTCGTGTTCCTTCTCGAGTTCGAGGTCGCGTTCGAGGAGCCCGAGCCGCGAGCGCAATTCGATGTGTTCGCCGGCCAGGTATCCGGCGGTCGGCGGAAGATCGTGCGTGGTAACGGATGTCAGGCACAGGGTGCGGTACTGCTCCGGCGGTGTCGGCCGCTCGCCGTCGTGCTCGAACCACAGGATCGACGTCCCCAGGATCCCGCGCTCGGCGAGGTAGTCCTGGACCTCGGGTTCGAAAACCCCGAGGTCCTCACCGATCACCACGGCGCCCGCCCGCTCGGCCTCGAGCGCGAGGATCCCGACGAGAGCCTCGTGGTCGTAGGAGACGTACGTTCCGTCCGCAGGCGACTCCGCGTCGGCGGGGATCCACCACAGCCGGAACAACCCCAGGATGTGATCGACCCGCAACCCACCCGCGTGCTTCAGCACGGTGCGCAGCATGTCGCGGTACGGGGCATACCCCAGTTCGGCCAGCCGATCCGGTCGCCAGGGCGGCTGATTCCATTGCTGACCCTGCTGATTGAAGTCGTCGGGAGGCGCGCCGACGGTAATACCCTCTGCCAGGGCCGTTCCCAGCGACCACGCGTCCGCACCCCCGCGCTGGACCCCGACCGCCAGATCGTGCACGATCCCGATGTCCATGCCTGCCGCCCGCGCCGCGTCCTGGGCGTCGGAAAGCTGCTCGTCGCATACCCATTGCAGCCACGAGTAGAACTCGATTCGCGGCGCGAGCTTGCGCCGCTGCGCCTGCACCCAGTCGCTGTCGGGCGCACCGGCCTTCGTCGTCCATCGCGGGTCGTCGGGCGGCAGTTTCTCGGTGAGCGCGCACCAGGTCGCGAAGTCCCGCAGTCCGTCGCCCTCGACGCGGCAGAACTCCTCGAACGCGTGCTGCCTGCTCGGGCTGCGCTCGATCCGGAAGACCCGTTCGAGCACCCGGAGTTTGGCCCGGTACGACGGGTTGCGGTCGATCCGGTCGGACCGGTCGTTCGCCCGCTCGAATCGCGCTGCGGCGTCGCGCATCCGCGCATGGCGTCGCGTCGAGAGGTACGCAGTCTCCGGGATGTTCTCGACACGGATGTACATCGGGTTGACGTAGCGGCGGGTGGTCGGCAGGTACGGCGACGCCTCGATCGGTGGCCGGGGCTGCGCGGCGTGCAGCGGATTGACCAGCACGTAGTCGGCGCCGTGAACGGACCCGAAGATCGAGGCGAGATCCGCGAGGTCGCCGAAGTCCCCGACACCCCACGACCGACGCGACCGGATCGAGTACAACTGCGTGAGCACACCCCAGCGTCGGCGGTCGCTCAGCGCGTCGGACGTCGACAATCGTGCCGGCGTCACCACGAGCGTGCACGACGACGACGTGTGCGAGGTGGACGCCCGCACCGCGTGCCACCCGCACGGAACGTCGGAGGGGACGACGAACGTCGCGCGGCCGACCAGGGCGCCGTCGACCTCCCGCGGATCGACCCACACCTGGAGTTGGCGTGCCGGGACCGTCCCGCCGGACTCCGTGTCGATCGTGACGTCCACCGCCTCGCCGTGCGGAACGTGGACCACGAAACGGGTCTCGGACCCTTCCCTGCCGACGACGACGGGCGGCAGCATCCGTCGCCACGGTGCCGCGTCGCATTCGGACAGGGCGCGCCGCACCTCGTCCTCCGTTGCGGCGGGAACGTCCAGGGCTGCGAGGACGCTGCGGAGTGTGTCGTCACGGACGTCGTGGCGCTGCTGATCCCAACCCCGGTACGACGTCGCCACCCCGTGCCGGGCCGCGAGGTCACGCAACTGCTCGGTGTACGTCACCCCGTCGATCGTGCCAGCTCACCCCGGAATCTGCGCGACTTCCGACCCGTGCCACCGCGGTCGGAGCGCATCGGCGTGATTGACCCTGCGTCGACCGGGGTAACTGTGAGGTAATCAGACGCACGGCGTCCACGGTGAGCCCGCAGGGGAATGCCGTGGACGCACCACGATGCGACCGGCGACCGAGGAGTCTTCGATGCTGCTACGTCTTCCCGGAGTCTATCGCCCGCAACACGATACGCAGTTGCTGGCCGACGTCCTGGCGGCGGAGCCACTCGGCCCCCATTCCCGGGTGCTCGACCTCTGTGCGGGGACCGGCGCGCTGAGCGTGCGCGCCGCCGCCGCGGGTGCGGGCCGGGTAACCGCGGTGGACGTGTCGAGGCGAGCGGCGATCAGCATCAGACTCAATGCCCTTGTCGGAGGGCACCGGATCCGGGTGATCCACGGCGATCTCATCGAGCAGGTTCGCGGGGAACGGTTCGACGTCGTCGTGTCCAACCCGCCATACGTGCCGGCACTGGTCGACTCGGTCCCCGACCGCGGTCCGGCGCGGGCCTGGGACGCGGGCAAGAACGGTCGCGCACTGCTCGATCGGATCTGCTGCCAGGCCCCCGACGTTCTCGTCGCCGGTGGCGTCCTCCTGCTGGCGCAGTCCAGCCTGAGCGGAGTCGAGAAAACTCTGACGATGCTCGAGGAACAGAACATGCGGGTCGACATCGCCGCGACCGCCGAGATCCCCTTCGGACCGGTCCTCGTCGAACGCAGAGGCATGCTCGAGCGGAGAGGGCTCATCGAGGTCGGCCAGACCCGTGAAGAGATCGTGGTGATCCGCGCCGTCAAGTAGATATCGATATTGTGCCACAACGCTTTTCAGTGCCGACGACACTCCGAGGGAGCCGACATGCCGTCATCCACTCGCCTTCCCAGCCCCAACACCGAGGCCTGGGACTGGCAGATCCACGCCCTGTGCCGCGGCGTCGAATCGTCCGTGTTCTTTCATCCCGACGGCGAGCGGGGTAACGCCCGCAGCAACCGTGAACGTCGCGCGAAAGCGATCTGCCGTCGCTGCCCCGTTCTCGTCGAATGCCGCGACCACGCCCTGAGCGTGACCGAACCGTTCGGAATCTGGGGCGGGCTCACCGCGTCCGAACGCCGCGGGATCACCCAGCACGGCGAGGGAACCGTCGCCGTCTGATCCGGCACCGTGCAGGCCTGCGGCCGCACACGGTGCCGGTCGGCTCAGGCGGAGATGACGCTGTCGAGGACGGAGTAAAACATGCCGAGCCCGTCGTCGCTGGGGCCGGTGAGGGCCTCGGTGGCGTGCTCGGGGTGCGGCATGAGGCCCACGACGCGGCCGTTGGCCGAGGAGATGCCTGCGATACCGCGCTGCGAACCGTTCGGGTTGTCGCCGACGTAGCGGAACACGACGCGGCCCTCGCCCTCGAGTTCGTCGAGGACGTTCTCCGACGCCTGGTAGCGGCCCTCGCCGGACTTGAGCGGGACCAGGATCTCGGCACCCGACTCGTAGCGGGACGTCCACGCCGTCGACGTGGCCTCGACCTTCAGCCACTCGTCGCGGCAGATGAAGTGCAGGCCCTCGTTGCGGGTGAGCGCGCCGGGCAGGAGGCCCGCTTCGCACAGAACCTGGAAGCCGTTGCAGATACCGAGGACGGGCATGCCGCCCTGCGCGGCCTGCACGACCTTGCCCATGACGGGCGCGAACCGTGCGATGGCGCCGCACCGCAGGTAGTCGCCGTAGGAGAAGCCACCGGGGACGATGACGGCGTCGACACCCTTGAGGTCGGCGTCGCCGTGCCACAGGCTCACGGCCTCGCCGCCGGCGAGGGTCACCGCGCGGGCGGCGTCGACGTCGTCGAGGGTGCCGGGGAAAGTGATGACTCCGACGCGGGCGCTCATGCTTCGACGCGCCTCACGGTCCAGTCCTCGATCACCGTGTTGGCCAGCAGGGCCTCGGCGATCTTCTCGAGCTGAGCGTCGTCGACACTGCCGTCGACCTCGAGCTCGAACCGCTTGCCCTGACGGACATCGGAAACTCCAGCGAAGCCGAGCCGCGGCAGCGCTCCGACAATGGCCTGCCCCTGGGGGTCGAGAATCTCGGCCTTGGGCATGACTTCGACGACGACACGGGCCACGTGCTGCTCCTTGTAGTAGTGCGCGAGCCCAGAGTGGAACACCGGGCACCCGGAAGTTTACCGGGCTACCTGCCTGCGGTTCGCATCGGACGAGCGGGACGAGCCATGCATGCAGGCGCATACTCGAATTCATGCGACTGACTCACTTCGGCCACAGCTGCGTCCTCGTCGAGTTGAACGGTTCCACCATCCTCTTCGATCCGGGCAACTTCTCCCACGGATTCGAGGGCATCACCGGACTGGACGCGATCCTGGTCACCCACCAGCACCCCGACCACGTCGACCAGCAACGACTGCCCGCCCTCGTCGAGGCGAACCCCGGCGCGGCGCTGTACTCGGACCCGCAGACCGCGGCCCAGCTCGGCGGCGCGTGGACGGGGGTGCACGCCGGCGACGAGTTCGACATCGGCGACGTGCACGTCACCGGCACCGGTGGGAGGCACGCGGTGATCCACCCCGACATCCCGGTGATCGACAACACGGCGTTCCTGCTCGGCGACGCCGGCAACCCCGCCCGGCTGATGCACCCGGGCGACTCACTGTTCGTTCCGGAGCAGAAGGTCGACGTGCTGGCGCTGCCCGCCGCGGCGCCGTGGCTGAAGATCTCCGAGGCCATCGACTACCTGCGCGCCGTCGCACCGCGGGTCGCGGTGCCCATCCACCAGGCGATCATCGCGAACGAGGCCACCGGCATCTTCTACGGCCGCTACTCGGACATGGCGCCCGAGGGCACCGAGTTCCGCACGATGCCGAGCGAGTCGAGCGTCGAGGTGGCCTGACGGCCCCGTGAGTACTTATTAACCGCCCGCGGTTAACAAGTACTCACGGGTCAGGCGGCACCGATCTGCGGGATCCGCGGCTCCCAGCGGTACACCTGCGGCCGCGCGTCGTGGTAGAGCGCGAGGTCGACGGCATCGAGCATCGCCTGCCGAGGTCCCGACGTGCCCAACTGCTTCGCGGTGACGGCGAGGCGCACCACGCCCCCACGCCTGGCGGTCCGTCCGGAGCCGAGGACGAGCGCCCGGCACCACCACGGTTCGGCGCGGAATCCCTCACCGATCCCCAGCACCCGCGACCGCACCGACGTCTCGCGTTCGAGGTCGTGGATGGCGGTCATCGTGGCCAGCAGCCGGAACCCGGCGGACGGCAGTGCCGCGACGGCGCCCTGCGACGCCAGCCAGCGGGGCGGAGCGAACAATCTGGTGCGCAGTCCGGTCTGTTCCATCACCCGGTCCGCCGCGAGCAGCCGCAGCCGCGCCTCGTGTTCGGGAAGCGAGGCGAACTCGGCCCGGCGACGCTTGGTCGCGGCCTGGTCGTATCCGTGGAGGACGACGGCGTCGCCGCGGGATCGGCGCGCGCGAACCCAATCCTGCGTCGCGGGGTCGTTGACCAGTCGATACTTGTCTTTCAGGCGCGGGGCGACGAGCAGCGACAGCGGCACGCCGCGCGCATCCATCTCCTCGGCGAACGCGGCCGCGAAGTCGCGCGTCTCGTCCTTGATTCCTGACACCGACACGATCAGCTGTCCGGTCATGGTCCTCAGCGTGACAGGTGAACGTGAACAGCGAGCAAAGCTCGTGCGCCTTTCCGGTAGTGGGAGCTACCGAAAAGGCGCACGAGCGGCGAAGCCGCCTATTTGGGCAGGACCGCCTCGATGGCCTCGACGACCTCGGGGGCGTCGGGCTCGGTGCGGGGACGGAACCGCTTCACCACGGTGCCGTCGGGTGCGACGAGGAACTTCTCGAAGTTCCACTGGATGTCGCCCGCGGCGCCCTCGGCGTCGGCGGCCTTGGTCAGTTCCTCGTAGAGCGGGTGCCGGTTCTCGCCGTTCACCTCGATCTTCTCCAACAGGGGGAACGTGACGCCGTAGGTGGTGGAGCAGAAGGTCTCGATCTCTTCGGCGGTGCCGGGCTCTTGGCCCATGAACTGGTTGCACGGGACGCCGATCACGGTCAGTCCGCGGTCGGCGTAGTCGGTGGCGAGCTTCTCGAGGCCCTTGTACTGCGGGGTCAGTCCACACTTCGAGGCGACGTTCACCACGAGGACGGCGCGACCGTCGTATTCGCCGAGCGAGGTCGGGGTGCCGCCGAGTGTGTTGATGCCGATGTTCTGAACAGGTGTCGTCATGCGCACCAACGTAGCCAACAAACCTCTGTGCGCCCAGGCTTCGAATCGCCCGGGCGCACAGAGGTTTACTTCGGAGTGGGTGTCAGCTCTTCACGAGGACCCGCGGCTCGTCGGCGGCAGGGGTCTCGGTGGCCTGCTCTTCGACGACCTCGCCGTGGCCGTCGTCGACCATCGTCGACTCGTCGAACGGGAGCTTGCCGTCGAGGACGGTGCGGACGCGCTCGTTGTCGATCGTGTTGGTCCAGGAACCGACGAGCAGGGTGGCGACGGCGTTGCCGGAGAAGTTCGTGACCGCGCGGGCCTCGGACATGAACCGGTCGATACCGACGATGAGGCCGACGCCGTCGAGCAGTTCGGGACGGTGGCTCTGCAGGCCGCCCGCGAGGGTGGCGAGCCCGGCGCCGCTGACTCCGGCAGCACCCTTGGACGCGATGATCATGAACACCAGCAGCGACAACTGCTCGGGGAAGGACAGCGGCTGGCCCATTGCGTCGGCGATGAAGATCGACGCCATGGTCAGGTAGATCGCCGTGCCGTCGAGGTTGAACGAGTAGCCGGTGGGGACGACGACACCGACGGTGGTGCGCTCGACGCCGACGTGCTCCATCTTCGCGATCAGACGGGGCAGGGCCGACTCGGACGAGGACGTGGCGAAGATCAGCAGGTACTCGCGGGCCAGGTACCGGACCAGCTTGAAGATGGAGACGCCTGCGACCACGCGGAGCACGGATCCGAGGACACCGAACACGAAGATCAGGCAGGTCAGGTAGAAGCCGAGCATGAGCGTGGCGAGCTGGACGACGGCGCCGAGACCGGTCTGGCCGACGACGTTCGCGATGGCACCGAAGGCACCGATCGGTGCGAGCCACAGGATCATCGACAGAATCTTGAAGACGAGCTTCTGCACGGAGCCGACAGCGCGCAGGATCGGCTCACCCTGCTTGCCCAGGGCCTGCAGTCCGAAGCCGACGAGCAGCGCGACGAACAGGGTCTGCAGCACGCTTCCCTCGGTCAGCGCCGACATCAGCGACGTGGGGATGATCGACTGGAGGAAGTCCATGGTGCCGCCGGCGCCGTGGGCCTTCTCGGCGAGCGCCGCTCCGGTTCCCGCGGTGTCGGCGCTGATGTTCAGGCCGGAGCCCGGGTTGAGCAGGTTGCCCACCAGCAGGCCGATGCCGAGCGCGACCGTCGACATGCCGATGAAGTAGGTGAGCGCGAGTCCGCCGACCTTGCCGACCTTGGCGGCGGCCTTCACCGATCCGATGCCGAGGACGATCGTGCAGAAGATGACCGGGCTGATCATCATCTTGATGAGGTCGACGAACATCGTGCCGAGCACGCCGAGCGATTTGCCGACTCCCGGAGCCAGCCATCCGACGAGGACGCCCGCGACGACGGCGACGATGACCCCCATGTACAACCAGTGTGTCCGGTCGCGCTTCTTGGTCTTCCCTGTCGCAGTACTCATGGGGTTGTCCTCCAATTCGAGTGGCAAGCTGATCGGTGAGGCCGGTTAGTGACCGCGATCACGTCTTGGAAGAATCTTCTAAGCGATCGCTTGGCTGGAGAAGTTTGTGTTCATTACGTTCAGGAGAAATGCATTGCCGCACCATCCGCCGAGACGGCCCATGAGCGTCGCGAGGCAGCTCTTCCTCCTGCAGCTCGTCGTGTTGGTGCTGGTCATCGGCGCCGGGACCGCGCTGGCCATCGTCGATCAGCGTCGCGACAGCGACGAGACCACCCGACGTGCCGTCACGGCCGTCGCGACCACGCTCGCGATGTCGGACGGCACCGTCGAGGCTTTGCGGTCCCCCGACCCAACGGCGGTTCTCCAGCCTCAGACCGAGCGGATCCGTGCCGCGACCGGCACCGATTTCATCGTCGTGATGACGCCCGCCGGCATCCGCTTCACCCACACCAATCCGGAGCTGATCGGCGGGGTGTTCTCCGGCAACATCGAGCGCGCGCTCCGCGGGGAGACGTTCACGGAGACGTATGCCGGCTCGCTGGGACCGTCGATCCGGGCCGTGGCCCCGGTGTACGACGGCGACCGGATCGCGGGTCTCGTGTCCGTCGGCGTCACGCGTGAGAAGATCGGCGACCAGTTCGCCGCAAGTTTGCCGACCATCTTCGCGGTCGCCGCGATCGGTCTGGCGGTGTCGGCGGCCGGCTCGTTCCTGCTGAGCAGGCGCCTGCGCCGTCAGACACTGGGGATGGCGCCGGACGAGCTGCGGCAGATGTACGAGCATCACGACGCCGTCCTGCACTCGATCGGCGAGGGCCTGGTGGTGCTCGGCCGCGACAGCGGTGACACCGCGAAGGCCGAGGTGGTGAACGACGAAGCGCGCCGCCTCCTCGATCTCCCGGAGGGCCCCGTCCCGGTGGCCGCGCTGCCGGAGTCGTTGCGGCAGTCGCAGGACGACGATTCCCGGGACGAGGTACACGTGACCCCCGACCGCGTGCTGCTAGTCAGCCGGGAGCCCGTGACGTGGGAGGGACAGCGTCTCGGGACGGTCCTGACCCTTCGCGATCGCACCGAATTGCAAAGCGTCATGGGCGAACTCGACTCCGTGCGCGGATTCGCGGAATCGCTGCGGTCGCAGGCGCACGAATCGGCGAACCGTCTGCACACGATCATCACGATGGTCGAACTGGGCCGCTACGACGACGCGATCGCGTTCGCCACCGAGGATCTACGGTTGTCGCAGGAATTGATCGACCGCCTGATGACGGCGGTGCACGAACCCGCGCTGGCCGCACTGCTGCTCGGCAAGGTGGGTGTGGCCGCCGAACGGGGAGTCGACCTGACCGTCACCGAAGACACCGCTCTCGGACCCGTCGCGCCGCTCAGTGCGCGTGAACTCGTCACGCTGGTGGGTAATCTCGTGGACAACGCGATCGACGCCGCCCGCGGTGCGACGGAATCCCCCGGAGAGGATGCGTGGGTGGAAGTGACCGTCCGTCAGGATAATTCGATGATGGTGGTGCGCGTGGCCGACAGCGGCCCCGGTATTCCCGCCGACGAACTCGACAAGGCGGTCACGCGCGGCTATTCCACCAAGTCGGGCCAGCGCGGACTCGGGCTGGCGTTGGTGGCCCAGGTGGTGGCGCGGCACGGCGGGGCGATCCACACGGAGCCGTCGCTCGGATCGATGATCGTCGTCGAGATCCCGATCGACGAGGCCGCCTCGTGATCCGCGTGATGATCGTCGAGGACGAACCGCTCATCGCCGAGGCGCATCGGGCGTATGTGGAACGCATTCCGGGTTTTTCGGTCCACACCGTCGTTCACGACGGCAACGGCGCCATGCGCGCGGTCGCCGCCGCGAACGGCAGCGACGACCCCATCGACCTCGTCCTCCTCGACATCGGCCTGCCGGATGCCAGCGGACTCGACGTGGCGGCGGCACTGAGCGGCGTGCGACCGAGCCCCGACGTGATCGCGGTGACCTCGGCCCGCGACCTCGAGATGGTCCGCACCGCCGTTGCGCGCGGAATCGCGTTGTATCTCCTGAAGCCGTTCACGTTCGCGGCGTTCCGCGACAAACTCGAGCGGTACCGGGAATTCCGCGACGCCCTGCCCGCCGGAAGCAACGCGTTGAGTCAGCACGACATCGATCGGGCGATGTCGGCGCTGCGCACCTCCGACGAGCGCGCGGCGTCCCCGAAAGGCGTTGCACCACAGACACTCGACCACGTCTCCGCCTGCGTCCGTGACGCTGCGGGACCGCTGACGGCGGCCGAGGTGGCGGCCAGCATCGGGGTCTCGCGGGTCACGGCCTGGCGGTATCTCGAACGCCTCGCCGACGACGGGGTGCTCGCCCGGCACACCGAGTACGGCCGGGCGGGGCGCCCGCAGATTCGGTACGCGCTGCGCTGACCCCGTAACGAACCGGCCACGCCACGCGAGACAGTGAGTGAGGCGAAGTAATTCCTGTCGGGGACGATGCAGGGAGAGCACATGAAGACTCACGTGGCAGCATTTCTGACCGTCGCGGCCGCGACCGCGCTCACCGGGTGCACCGGAAGCGACGACGCGGCAGAATCCGCCGCCTCCCCGGTCCCACAGGCCGCTTCTGCCGCAGAAGTACGCAGCGGACCGTGCCTCGACCTCGATTCCACACTGGTCACCGACGCGTTCGCGACGCTCGGCAACGCACCAGGTGGCGATCCGTGGGTACCCGGAGCCGCGTCCGATGCCGCCGGCGAGGACTGCCCCGCGCTGCTGTGGGCCACGGCGGAGACACCCATGGGGACGGTGAGTTCACCGACCCAGGTGCTGTTCTTCCACGACGGCACGTATCTGGGCACCGCGACAGCCGAATCGTATGCCTACACGCGGGTGGTCGGGTCCACCGACGACTCCGTCTCGGTGCAGTACAGGTGGCTCGGCGAGCAGGACGCCAATTGCTGCCCGTCGGGCGGACCCGCGGTGATCACCTACTCCTGGGACGGGTCCAGGGTCGTAATGGAGCAGCCGCTACCGAAGGAGATGCTCGACTCCTACAAATGACATCCGACTACCATTGCGGCGCAACGGAATTGACATGACACGGAAGGCGCCACCGGAGACGGTCGAGAAAAGCTCTGCCAGAGGTTGTGACCTGCATCACATCGGTGGACGATTGGAGAGGAGTCACCTCCGGCTCGCAGTAACTCAGTCAAGGACCTTCACATGTCTAGCAGAATTGCCACCACACTCGCCGCAATCGCAATGACCCTGTCACTCGGCGCTCTCGCCGCCCCCGCAGCTGTCGCCGCACCGCTCGCTCCCGCACCGACCCCGGCAGCCGGTTCGATCTCGGTCTGCCTCAACCTGCCACTGGGGTCGGCCAGCATCAGCTTCTGCATTTGAGCCCTGCGAGGCGGAAAGTCCCCTGACAAGCCGACTTCCGCCTCGCCCGCCGATGCTTTTCACACGCCGAGGTATCGCATCCTCGGCGCGCGTGCCGCAGTACCTAATCGCCGATCGTGTCGAGCACCCACGCGAATTCGAACGCTACTTCCTTCCACTTCTCGTAGCGTCCGCTGACGCCGCCGTGCCCGGCGCTCATCTCCGTCTTGAGGAGGAGCGGCGAGTCGCCGGTCTTGGTGGCGCGCAGTTTGGCGACCCACTTCGCCGGTTCGACGTAGAGCACCCTGGTGTCGTTGATGCTGGTGATCGCGAGGATCGCCGGGTAGTCCTTGGCCTCGACGTTCTCGTACGGACTGTACGAGCGCATGTATTCGTAGACCTCGGGGTTTTCGAGCGGGTTGCCCCACTCGTCCCATTCGATGACGGTCAGCGGCAGTGAGGGGTCGAGGATCGACGTCAGCGGGTCCACGAAGGGAACGTTGGCGAGGATTCCGGCGAACAGTTCGGGTGCCAGGTTGGCCACCGCACCCATCAGCAGGCCGCCCGCGCTGCCGCCGTCGGCGATCATCTGCTGCGGCGTGGTGCGTCCAGTGTCGATCAAATGCTGTGCGCTCGAGACGAAGTCGGTGAAGGTGTTCTTCTTCGTGAGCGTCTTGCCGGTCTCGTACCAGTGCCGGCCCATCTCGCCGCCGCCGCGCACGTGCGCGACCACGAACACCACTCCGCGGTCGAGCAGGGACAGCCGCGCGACGGAGAACGCGGGATCCATGCTGGCCTCGTACGATCCGTACCCGTAGAGGAGGGTCGGGGCGGGGTCGTCGACGCCGTTCGTCTTGCGCCGGACGATCGAGAGCGGGATGCGCGTCCCGTCCTCGGCGACGGCCCAGTCGCGTTGCTGCTCGTAGTTGCCGGCATCGAATTCCCCGAGCACGGGTTGCGACTTGCGCAGGGCGAGTTCGCCCGTCGACAGCACGTAGTCGTAGACCTGGCCGGGCGTGATGAACGAGGTGAACGCCATCCGCAGTGTCGGCTGCCGCCATTCCGGGTTGGCCCCGAGCCCGACGCTGAAGAGTTCCTCGTCGAATTCGATCTCCGTGAACTCGCCGTAGCCGTCCTCACCGAGCGGCCAGATCGCCAGCCGGGTCAACGCCTCCCGGCGGTAGCCGAGCACGAGGTGGTCGGCGAACGCGTCGACCTCCTCCAACCGCACGTCGGAGCGGTGCGGAATGAGGATGGTTTGCGACGTCGGGTCGGACACCGGCGCGTCGGCGAGCACGAAGTTCTCGGCCTTCTCACCGTCGACGACGTCGTTGTGCATGATCAGGAAGCGGTCTTCCCCTGCGACCACCGCGTGCTCCACGCCGTATTCGACGCCCTCGCGTCGCGGCAGCACCACCCGGAACTCGCCCTCGGGGTTCTCCGATTCGAGCACCCAGCCTTCGCTGGTGATCTTCGACCCCACCCAGATCATGAGGTACTTCTCGCTCCGGGTGGACCCGACCGACACCCAGAACCGCTCGTCCGGCTCGTGGAACACGGTGACGTCCTGCGCGCGGTCGGTGCCGAGCTTGTGCCGCCACACGGTGTCGGGGCGCCAGGACTCGTCGACGGTGAGATAGAAGACGTGACTGTGGTCGATGGCCCAGGTGGCGCCGGGTGCGGTCTCGGGGATTTCGTCGGGCAGCAGTTCGCCGGTCACGAGGTTCTTGAAGCGCAGCGTGTAGCGCTCGTCGCCGACCACGTCGACCGAGTACGCGAGGAGCGTGCCGTCGTGGCTGAGGGAGAAGGCGCCGATGGAGAAGAAGTCGTGTCCCTCGGCCTCGGCGTTGCCGTCGAGCAGCACCTGCTCACCGGGCAGTTCGACACCGGGAGCCAGTTCCGGCGGGGTCCAGTCGTCGGGTCCGGCGATCGGTGCCCGGCACTGGACGCCGTACTGCTTGCCCTCGATGGTGCGGGCGTAGTACCACCAGTCGCCCATCCGGGTGGGAACCGACATGTCGGTCTCCTGCGTGCGCGACTTGATCTCCTGGAAGATCTGGTCCCGCAGCGGCGCGAGATGCGCGGTCTCCTGCTCGGTGTACGCGTTCTCGGCCTCGAGATACGCGACGACTTCGGCGTCTTCCTTGTCGCGCAGCCACTCGTACTCGTCGACGAACGTGTGACCGTGGTGGACGCGTTCGGTGGGCACCGTCTTCGCGACCGGCGGGGTCAGTTTCGCGCCTTCGGAGGTCATGTCTCAGCCCACCCAGTCCGCGAACGACAGACCCGAGATCCGCTCGTACGCTTCGATGTACCGCTCGCGGGTCGCTTCCACGATCTCGGCGGGCAGCGGCGGCGGCGGAGTGTCGGACGCGCGGTCCCAGCCGGATTC